>CAZXDQ010000289.1:0-3028 GCA_964639405.1 uncultured Syntrophomonadaceae bacterium
GTTTTGGAGGGCTTAGATCAATGGGCTCACCAAAATCAATGGGAGCATTTCGCCCCCGACTATGAACTTTTAGAAACACGCCAGTCACCCCACGGGAACATTTCGGTTGTTCAACACCAAGACCAGTACAGCTTTTATCAGAGTGGGCATCTGGTGTTCAGCACCGCCGGTCCGGAAACTACCATTCCAGGATTGGAAGAAGAGGAAGCAGTAAGTTTCGCTAATCTGGCCCTGACTCAACATCAAGACCCCCAACGGGTCCTATTGATTGGGGGTGGCTTTCGAGGCACCTTAGAAGAAATCCTCAGGAATCCTGTGGAACAGGTTGACTATATTGAATTGGATGAAGAGTTGACCCGGGCAGCCCTCCAACATCTTCCCGCCGATACAACCCAAGCACTGGAAGATCCCCGGGTAAATTTGATTCACGGCGACGGGAGACTATACACAAAAACCGCTGAAAAAAAATACGATCTAGTCATCCTGGATACCCCGGATCCATTTACCGCTGAAGTTAACCGTTACTATACTAAAGAGTTTTTCCAGGAGATAAAAAACATTTTAAAACCAGCAGGAGTGTTGGTGACCGAAACTACTTCCACCCCTGATCTGCGAGGAACCGCCATAGCTAACCGCAATGCTACTTTGTACCATACCCTTAACCAGGTTTTTCCCCGGGTCCTTCCAGCAGGGGAACAAACTACCAGCTATTTCGCCAGCCTTGATCCAGAACAAGTTACGCTGGATCCCTCCAACCTGGAAAAACGTTACTTAGAAAGAGATGTGGCTGAAAACACCTTTTCACCTGCAAGATTCTACAGCTTACTGGAAGAATCCCAATTGCAGAGAATCAATTGGATTCTACGCAATCACGGTCGCACTACCGACGCCCACTTAACTGGTCCGGGAAGCGTACCACCTCTCCCGGGACCAATAGAACAGCAAGAAAAAGAAGAAAAACAGCTACCTGCGGTGGAAGAGCGCTATTTCGTAAATACTGACCTGAATCCCATCGGGTACTATTATTCTTTGAACTTTTGGGAAAATCTGACCAGAGATGAACACCCCTTTTCCCTGCAGAAACTTTTACAAGTGGAAAGCTGGTGGATAATTCCCTTGGCCTGCCTCCCCCTCTTGGCTTCCCTGGGGATGAGAGTGCTTCCTTTTAAGCAAGCCAAACGGGCAAACACGCACTTCGCTCTTCTGTTTACCGCTTTCTCCACTGGATTATCTACTATGTCCCTGCAAGTTGCTTTACTCTTTGCTTTTCAAGGAATCTACGGTTTTGTATATGAAATGGTGGGATTGATTACCGCCATGTTTATGTGCGGGTTAGCCCTGGGCGCCCTTTTAACCCACCGCCGCTTCCAAGCCAAAGCTAATGTATCCCTGTTAGCAGGAATGCAGCTTTTTATGTGCATTTGGGCTACTGCAATAGCTTATCTCCTACCGGAGGCTGCCCTGTTAGAATCTCTGGCTGTGGTTTTTGCTGTCTTTTCCTTTTTAACTTTTTCGGCAGGTTTTATAAACGGTATAGATTTTCCCTTAACTGCTGCCTGTTACCTTTCCCTGCAAAAACCCGCCGAACAAACTACTGGCGCAATTTACGGCACGGAACTGTTGGGAGCCTGCCTGGGAGCTACCGTGACCAGTGTTCTGGTGGCACCTGTTTTTGGTATAAAAGCCGGTTGCCTGTTAGCCAGTATTGCCAGTGGGACTGCTTTTCTAGTATTATTATTAGCAAAAAGGGGGTAATAATGTCTTGAAACAGCAACCTCCCCTCAACGACAAATTAAACCGCCGGGAGCTGTTAAAGAAAGCCGGAGGAGGCTTGTGTTTCTGGGGTTTAACCGCTCTGGCAGGGTGTTTCCCAGAAGAAAATGAAGATGCTGCTCAGGAGGTAAAAGAAGATCCTTCCACCAATAACCTGGCAAAAAAAGGACTGGTAAACCCCGTCCCTTCGCCCTGGTACAGTTCACTGGAAGGCGACAAGATCCGCTGTGAGCTCTGCCCTCACCTTTGTGAACTGGCAGATGATGAAAGAGCTCTGTGCCGGGTGAGGGAAAACCGGGGCGGCGAAGTTTATTCCTTAGCCCACAGCAATCCCGCCCTGGTCCAGGAAGATCCGGTAGAGCGCAAACCCTTCTATCACGTGGTTCCTGGAAGCCGTGCCCTCTCCGTCTCTACTGCCGGATGCAATTTGCAGTGCAAATTCTGCGAAGTGTGGGATATGGCCTTAGAAGATCCGGAAAACGTGTACGCTTACGACATGCCTCCAGAAAGAGTGCTTCAATACGCTCAGGAGGCGGGACTTCGTTCAATTAGTTACGCTTTCGGGGAACCAGTAATATTTTACGAATACATGGGCGAAATAGCAGAAAAAGCCCGGGAAGAGGGATTCCTTAATCTTTTACACACAGCAGGTTACATTCAACCCGAGCCCTTAAAGGAAATCCTTCCCTCCGTCGATGCCGTCAATCTGGACTTAAAAGGGTTTGAGGAGGAGTTTTATCAAGAAGTAGTAGGAGGAAAGCTCCAACCGGTATTGGAAGCCTTAACCGTGATTAAAGAAGCAGGAGTACATCTAGAGATAACTAATATCGTTATCCCCACTCTCAATGATGAATCGGAGAAAATAAAGGAAATGTGTACTTGGATAGCTAATGAGCTAGGCAAGGAGGTTCCTCTCCACTTTGCCCGTTTCTACCCTCTCTATCAACTATCCGACCTTCCAAGAACTCCAGTTTCTGAGTTGGAGCAAGCCCGAAAAGCGGCTTTCCAAGCGGGGTTGGAATACGTCTACGTGGCCGGGGTTAGCGAGCACGAAGGAGAAAACACTTTCTGTCCCCAGTGCGAAGAAAAAATCATTAAACGAACCGGGTATGTAGTAGATGAAGTGCTGGTGGAAGAAGGCAAATGCCAGCACTGCAGTCAAGAAATTCCAGGTATTTGGAGCTAAGCTCAATGCCAAAAATTTAGCCCTCGTTCAGTTTTGCCCGATGCCTTTCCAGTTGCTCCAGGGAACGTT
>CAZXDQ010000290.1:0-3015 GCA_964639405.1 uncultured Syntrophomonadaceae bacterium
TTTACTTATGTATCTCCCAACTGGGAAAAACTCCTGGGACATCCTCCCCCAGAAGTGGTGGGGAAGAATGCCTACAGTTTTGTACATCCTGAAGATAGGGAGGTAATCTCTTCTGCAGCCAAATCAATAGCAGATCAGGGTTATCTGGAAGAGGAAGTAGAGTATAGGGTACAGCATAAAAATGGACATTGGAAATGGCACGCTTCTAGACTCAGTTTGCTTAGGAATCAACAGGGTGAAATGGAGGTTTTAGGCATAGCCAGAGATGTTACCGAACGTAAAGAAGCAGAAGAAAAGATCCGATATTTGAGCTTTTATGACCGGTTGACGGGTCTTTATAACCGCAATTTCCTCGAAGAAGAAATGAACAGGTTGGATACTGATCGGCAACTTCCCATTAGTATAATCATGGTGGATCTAAACGGGTTAAAATTGGTGAATGATACTTACGGGCATCAGATAGGAGATGAAATGCTTAAATGTGCTGCGGAAACCCTAAAAAGATCATGCCGCTATGAAGATATATTAGCCCGCTGGGGAGGGGATGAATTTGTGATTCTTCTTCCTCAAATGAGAAGCAACGAAGTAGAAGGTATCTGCAAAAGGATCCGGGAGAATTGTCAAAAGGCTTATGTGAAGGATATTCCCATTTCTTTAGCAGTGGGTTGGGCAGTTAAAAAGACCCCAAAACAGACTTGGGATGGGTTGTTAAAAGAGGCAGAAGATCAAATGTACAAGCATAAACTGGCAGCAAGCCGCAGTGCCCGTAATGCGGTACTTAATGCTCTGCTCAGGACTCTGGAAGAGAAAAGCTACGAAACGGAAATTCATGCCCAGCGCATGCTGGTTTTGGCTTGGAGGCTGGGAGAGAAACTTGGGCTTCCTGAATCCGAACTGATCAGGCTGCAGCTGCTTATTACCCTCCATGATATTGGAAAGATAAATATCCCCGAAGAAACCCTTACCAAGCAGGAATCTTTGACAGAGAGGGAATGGAAGATGATTAAAGAACATCCGGAAATAGGTTATCGTATTGCCCTGGCTACCGAAGAGTTCGCTCATGTAGCTGAAGAGATCTTGCATCACCATGAGCATTGGAACGGCAAAGGATATCCTTTAGGTTTGCAGGGAGAAGAGATCCCCCTATTGTCCAGGATTGCGTCCATAGTTGACGCTTACGAAGTAATGTCTAATGGGAGGCCCTATAAGGAACCCATGGATCCTCAAGAAATTGCCGCAGAATTAAAACAATGCGCCGGCTTTCAGTTTGATCCTTACCTGGTGGAGGTCTTTCTGGAAGTATTGGAAGAAGAATGATTCCGAAAGAAGGGATTATGGGCTAATATTTATATCCTGGCATATCTTGTGAATACTTGGATAATAGAGGCTAGTTTTTTTCTTGCTGCTTTAACCAATTTAATATTTCTTCTGCCAGTATATCCCAATCCCTTTCTTCCATGGCCCAATGCCCCATTTCCTTTTTTGCCAGGAAGTCGGCTCGCTTTCCGTATTTTTCTTTAATTTTTTTAACCACCGAGTAGGGGGTTATTTTGTCCCATTCCCCGGCTATTACCAGCAAAGGGCACTTTACTTTGGTTTCGTCCACCCGGGAGGCTTGGCGGCGATCGAAAAGCCAGAATCCGATCTCAAAGGCAGCTTTTCCCGATTCGTGTACAAATTTAGCGTACTTTTCTTGTTGTTCTGCTGGGGGAAGAGCGTTTAGTATGGAATAGGAGGCGGCCTTAAAAGGTATAAGCATGGGTTTCCTCCAGAACCCCCATCGGTTCATTACGCTTCCAAAGGTTTTTATTACCGAGGGTTTTAAAGCCATGATACCGGCAGGAGAGGCTGGAGTGAGAAGCACAGCGGCGGATGCTACCTCTCTGGCTACCAGGATTTGAGCTAGCAGTCCACCCATAGAATGACCTACCAGTATAGGCTTTTCTTCAAACTTTTTGATTTCGGTTTCCAGGTCCCCGGCGTAATCCAGCAGGCTGGTAGTTCCCAGACGTGGATCGGGAGAAGTGCCTGGCTCTATGTCGTGGTAGCGCAAAGTGGGAGTCCAGCAGTGGTAGCCTGCTTGGGAAAAGTACTCCACAAAATTATTCCACACCCAACTTTTACCCCACATCCCATGGATCATTACTATATGGCGCACGTACATTCCTCCTATTGATAATTATATTAATTTCCTAACCTTGGGGCTGGAAGAAACCTTTTAGTTGAACTTCAACATCCACCACAAGATTCCTTTTAGCGTAAATATTATTAGGTTTAATTTCCCGGATTGTTAACTATGACTAATAGATTGTACATTTGTATTTTTTGGAAACCCTGGATGCTTATTAAGGATGCTTATTTAAGATATGTTTGATAGCCAGGTAAGCAAGTCACTAAATGCTACCAATGCATAATGCCAAAAAAATACCAGGCAGGCTAGTATATAGAGGTTAGTATACTGTTGACAGGCGGGTGATTTTGTAATATTTTATCAACAAAAGCACATATGATAATATAATCATGTGAGGTGACAAGATTGGAAACTGCTTTAATTAAGATTTTGAAGGCCCTCTCAGATGAAACCCGCTTGCGGATACTCCATTTACTATATCACAGTGATCTCTGCGTGTGCGAATTAGAAGCTTTACTGGGAATAAGTCAATCCAACGCTTCCAGGCATTTGAACAAACTGGCGAATGCTGGTTTGTTGCGGTACTACCGGGACAAGAAGTACATTTATTACCAGTTCTATTCTGCCCAAGCAGAAGAATATCCTTTTATACAACAGGTTCTGAAAACAGAAGCCGGAAAGGTAGAGAGCTTTCAGAGGGATTATCACCGGTTGGCTAAATACCGGGAGATGGGCTGTACCTGCGATGATTTAAAGGCTGGCAGGATCTGTTTTAAAACCGAGGTTACTACTGATAGAGAATTGATTGACTGAGTAGTTACAAGCAGAGCAACTAATATAGTGTAGTGGAGGAGGGAGTAAAATGGAAGGAGAGCGCCCGCTGG
>CAZXDQ010000291.1:0-2971 GCA_964639405.1 uncultured Syntrophomonadaceae bacterium
TCTAAATCATAAAGAATTTTTTCCAGGTACCATTCTTGAGAACGGTCCGGATGCTTTTCTTCTAACCGGCTCATATATCTCTCAATTACTTTATCAGCTTCCTCCGGAGGCATCCTTAATTGCCTTCTACATTCCATCCAGAGCCTGTTTACTTTAGAAGCTGGCCCTTTTTGACGAGACCAAAAATAATAAGCCCCAGCTACTATTACCAACACAATAAAAACTATCCATAGCTCCATGAATACAACCCCTTATTACCAAAATTCTTCACTTAACCAAACCCCAGAGTTAATTGTGGATCGGGGGATCTATTTCGATTTTCTTAATTTATGGTATACTTTTTGCTGATAATTACGTAATACCTCTTTTTTTATATTTTTCCTTTCTGCCAACATATTAAAGCGAACCTGGAGCTCATTTTTTTTCTTACGCAAATCTTCCTTCTCTTCCTCTTGGTTACAGCAATCAATTAAGCGTTGTAAGGACAACATTTCTTTTTGGATTTCCAACTCTTCTGGCAATACTCCCGAATTTTTTAACAGCAAATAACCAGCCCGAAGATCATCTGGCACCCTGGACAAGTCCTCTAACTCCACAGGGGCTCCTTTTCCAGGGAGTTGATCAAGCTCCCCTCTTTTTCGAGCTTCCTCAATTTTCTCTTCAGCGATCAAGGCAATAACGTCCATGTGCTTCCACCTGGTAAGCTAAATTTAATACTTGTTATTTCAATTTCCCTGGTTGCACCAAATAAATTTTAGCATAAAGAGCAAAGAGTAGTATACTGTCTTAGAGCTCCCGAAGTAAAATTTCTTGCTTTGATAATCGGGGACGGGAGGGAGGATTTTGTGCTGGGTACCCCACAGGCAACAAAACAACAGGCTCATATTTGTCATCTAAGTCCAGTAATTCTTTTACTTTTTTTCTACTGAATAACATAACCCAACAGCTTCCCAGTCCTAAATCTGTAGCCTGAAGTGCCATGTGTTCAATAGCAATGGCCGTGTTCAATCTCAAATAGTTTTTGGCCGCCTCCTTTTCCATAGCAGAATTACTGGCATAACTTTCAGGGTCAAAATCTTCCAAAGGTGTGCCGGCAAAAGCCCCTGCTTCTATAAGTTCCCTCGCTCTTTGGGCCAACTTTTCCTGGTGGGCAGCATCCAGGTCTGCACAACAGACAAATATCACCGGGGCCTGATAAACAAAAGGCATAGGTGTAACTTGGGCAAATTGATGGCGGAATTTCTCGCTCTTTACCATAACGAAGCGCCAAGGCTGACAATTGACTCCAGAAGGCGCCTGCCTTGCAGCTTCAAGTATCAAGTCTATACATTCGTCAGACACTTCCTGGGAAGTAAATTTGCGAATACTCCTGCGGGATTTTACGACTTCTTGGAATTCCATGTTTTCTTTCCTCCCCGTTTTCTAAAATAATATTAAGGCATATTTATGCTAATTTTATTATAATGCAACTAATACCTATTATAGAATCGTTATCTAATTGAAAAATTGCGTGGACCCATTCCTTTATCCTCGGGTTTCATCAATTATCCAATTTATAAAATCTTGGTTGCCTCCATCAATTTCCCAAGTAATAACACAAGGGAGCTCATACGAGTGAACTTCCCTGACTTTTTCCACCAACTCATCTACCAATTCACTCCTGGTCTTTCCAATCATTAATATTTCTTCCTCCGCCTGAACTTCCCCTTCCCAATAAAAATAAGAACTGATCTTAGGAATTACATTTACACAGGCAGCCAAGTTATTTTTCACCAAAGCCGTCGCCACTTTATTGGCCTCTTCTTCGCTTCCAGCAGTAATATAAAATACAGAGCCCTCTTTCATGGCTATCCACCTCCTATATTTTTCTTTAATTCCATAATACCTTGGGGTATTATTTCTAAACCAGTACTTTTACGTAAATATAAGATTTCCTCCCAAAACCACAGAAGATTAAAATACAGTATTCTCACTGTAAATTTTAGCTTATATTGGAAATAATACCATTATAATAGTCAGACACCCTTTTCTTTAGTTTTTTTACTTCTACTTCTTGACATGCTTTCAATAGTCTAATTTAATTATAAGGAGAAAGATTAAGCTGCATCAAATGATCCTTTGAAATACTTTTTAGGGAGGTAAAAATGAATCAATCCGTTTTTGAGGCTTTGCTAGAAGAACTGGATACCCTGGTAGATATCCCCAGTGAATCCGGAGAAGAACACGAAATTCTTCGCTATCTGGATGATCGCTTTAGAGGCATGGGGTTAGAAACAGAATACCAACCAGTAATCCAAGATCGTTATAATCTCATAGTGAACCCCCAAGAAAACCCTTTCATTATAACTGCCCATGTTGATACGGTACCAGAAGTTCTGGAAGGACGCAAATGTTACCGATATACAAAAGACGATTTAATTTACGGTAGAGGAGCTGCTGATACCAAAGGAGGTATTGCAGCAATTATTGCCGCCGTGGAGAATTTTCTTCAAGAAAATAGTAACCACACCAAAGAACTGCCCTTTACATTGATTTTCACCGTAGATGAAGAAAACCAGGGAACAGGAGCAGAAGTAATGGCAGAAAATTTAGTGGCCAGGGGTGCCATCGTGGTAGAGCCCACCGAATTGAATCTGGGAATAGCCCAAGCAGGAAGCATCGAAATGCTTATGAAAGTATTTGGCAGTCCAGCCCACGGGGGACAATGGGACGAAGTAGAAAATGCAGTTAAGCGCACTATAAAAATTATAAACGAGTTAGACAAACTCCCCTTCATTAATGAGTTCGATGAGTTTGTAGGGCAAGGCGGATTCAATATGCAGTGGCTAGCAGGAGGCCAAAAGGAAGCCCTTATTGTACCTTCCCGTTGTGAAGCAGTTCTGGATTTCCGAATACTACCCCACCAAGACGTAGAAGAGGTCAAAGACGTGCTGGAATCATTCATGAGTAACTATGAGTTGGTAGATATTGA
>CAZXDQ010000292.1:0-2959 GCA_964639405.1 uncultured Syntrophomonadaceae bacterium
AGTTCCCTTGCCATTTTAGTGAATATTTTTCCTTTTTGGGCGTCAGCTCTAAATTTTCGATGCTTTCGGTTAGCCCATTTGGAGTGACCTGCCATCGTTTCCCTCCTAAGGTAAAATGTTCTCCGTAAATGTATTCTTAAGAAAAATGAGTTAGATTAAGCCAGTTAACCCATTTAATTAAGATACCACTTCTATGGTATCCCCAGTTTTTATATTACCTCCCCTAAGTACTCTGGCAAAAATTCCTTCCCTAGGCATGACACAATCCCCTGCCTGGTAGTAGACAGCACATCGGTCGTGACATTCTTTGCCGATTTGGGTGACTTCCAAGAGGGTTTCTCCTAGCTGCATATTAGTTCCTATCGGCAAGTTAACCAGGTCAATACCTTCAGTAGTAATATTTTCAGCAAAATCCCCGGGGCCCACCTCTAAACCTTGCTGTCTGATTTTTTCTATGCTTTCTATGGCTAAAAGACTCAACTGCCGATGCCAAGTGGAAGCGTGGGCATCACCCTCTAGCCCCCATTCTTTTTTTAGCGTGCCTTCATTAATGTTCTGCTTTTGCATACCCTGTTGGTTGCTGGTACAGACCGCAATTACTTTTCCTGGCATTTTATTTACCTCCTTGCAGTTTAACTCTTATTCCGGTAATTTTTAATAGCTCTTTAACCGCCTATTTGATTCATGGCATCGGGACCATTTTTTAGTTGCTCTACTCGAGTTAAAGCATCACCTGCTGCTTCTGGGGGATTAGGTTTGTACTGTAGAGAGCTCTTAATTATTTCTTGCAGAGATTCAGGAGAATAATTTTCACCTAAAAACGGTTTTAAGTCGATTTCTTCTTTAGAAAACAAACAGGGCTTTATTTTTCCTTCTGCAGTTACCCGCAATCGATTACATTCACTGCAAAAGTGCCGGCTTAAGGGGGTTATCAAGCCGATTTTCCCCCTTCCCTTCCCTATTCGGAAGTAATGAGCGGGGCCTGCACCGTGATCTCCTTCTACTGGTTGCAGTTCTCCCAAAGTGGAGCAAACCTTTTCTACATAATCTAAGGAAAGGAAGTGTTCTTTCCACTGATGGGAGTAGTTGCCCATAGGCATGAATTCTATGAAACGAACTTGCATGGGACGATCTAAAGTTAAACGGGCAAAATCTTTTACTTCTTGGTGATTAATATCTTTAAGCAGCACTACGTTAATTTTTACCGGAGTCAGACCATTCTCTATAGCTGCCTCTACTCCTTCCCATACCTTGTGAAAAGTTCCGTTCCTGGTAATTTTTTTAAAAGTTTCCCCTTGCAGGGAATCTAAACTAATGTTAACCCTATGTAATCCGGAATTGGCCAACTGTTCAGCCATAGTATCCAGGTAGTAGGCATTAGTAGTCATGGAAAGATCCTTTACTGATTTTAATTTTGAAATATCTTCCACTAAGTTTAGAATACCTGGATAAAGGAGGGGTTCTCCGCCGGTAATACGCACTTTGTTTATTCCTAAAGAAACGAAGGCTTGAGTAATACGGGAATAGTCTTGCACCGAAAGCCAAGAAGGTCTGGCATTTGGAGAGTATTTACAGAAATAGCTATCAGGACGACAGTAAAAACAATTCAAGTTGCAGCGTTCGGTGACGGACAACCTCAAATAATTGATCTTCCGGTGAAAAGAATCGAGGAGTTCACTCATCTTATTTCTCTCCAAAGGTTTATTGATTAAATGCTGCTAAACTAGATTATAATCTAAACCAGTTAAAATTTAAACAGGAACGGGGGTCGATTTCAAATTTTTGCTTTATTCTTTAGGATAACTGGCGGTAAGTACTGTTCTCAAGCCTCCTCGGGCATTAAATTCTGCGGTTACCTTCATGGAAATGGGCCCGATTTTGTATTTAAGATCATCAAGTATTCTATTTACCACGTGTTCTTGCAGAATTCCCACGTTGCGAAAAGAATTGAGATAATATTTTAGTGACTTTAATTCTACACAGGTATGCCTGGGAACGTATTTTATGGTAATAGTGCCAAAATCAGGCAGACCAGACCAAGGACATACGGAAGTAAACTCCGGAAAAACTATTTCCACCTCTGTACGTCTACCCGGATAGGAATAATCCACCGTTTCTAATACTCCGCTGTCCACCTGGTCTTCTTCTACCATATCAAATCTACGCGGTTGGTATTTATCGGTCAACTGCCAACCCCTCCTTTCTCTGTCTAATCCAATTTACGGCTAGATAAATCAGGGGAGTATCTAAAATTGCCAACCCTACCTTGATCAGGTACTGATTAATCATAAGGGTAATTAGAGCTTCCCCCGGCATAGTTCCGACGAAGGCTATAGAGATAAAAAAAACGCTGTCAACAAGCTGGCTGCTCAGAGTAGAAAGGTTGTTGCGCAGCCAGAGGTGTTTATCTTTAGTTATTTTCTTCCAAAAATTAAATGCCCATACATCATGTAGCTGAGAAAACAAGTATGCGGTAAGACTGGCTGCCACCATCCGGGGCACTGCTCCCAGAATAGTTTCGTAAGCTTCCTGATGCTCCCAATGAGGGGCTGGTGGTAAAATTTGCCCTAATTGAAACAATAATATCATTATAACGTTCATAGCAAAGCCCAGCCATACGATTTCTTGGGCTACTTTTTTCCCCCAGACCTCATTGATAGTATCAGTAATCAAAAAAGTTATGGGGAATACAATTATCGCTGCGGGCAAGGTTATTCCTGCCAGGTAAATTACCTTTGAAGCTATGATGTTGGATACTAGCAGACAGGTGACAAAAAAAGCGCTAAGAAAAAGTAATTGGCGATCCAAAGAATCCACTCCTTGTTTTTTTTAGCAGGGTTGCTGCGACCTGCGTAAATATTTTATTAACATATTATATCATAGTAGAATAGTAATATGAAATTGTTTTCAGGCGAGAACCCAGGAATTCCGCAAATGCTTTCTAAAACAAAGCTCCTGT
>CAZXDQ010000293.1:0-2947 GCA_964639405.1 uncultured Syntrophomonadaceae bacterium
CTCAGCTGAGCAACCGGGGTTTTCTTCCACAATTTCTTTGGTTAGTTTATATTTTGCGCCGGATATTTTAGGCCTTCCCGGTTTTTGGGATATGAGTTTATGAAGGTACTGGGAAAGTTTCCTGTGCCAGCTTATTACTGTCTCAGGTTTTACTATGACCAGGTTGTCTTTCCATTGGGAATAAAATTTGGACAATAGCACCATGAAGGTGCGAAAAGCTGTTGACACCCTGGGTTTTTTTACTTTACCGCATGCTATATCATGGTGAAGCTGGGCTAATTGGGCCTTGTATTTAATGTTTTCGATCCTAATTGATAGGGAAGATTTTAAACAGGCGCGGATAAATTCTTTGATCCTTTGTGTCCATTCTTTAACGAAACTAAATACGGAGTTTAAAATTTTCATATTGAACACCACCTGGAAATAGAGTATTTGGCAAAAATTATAAATGCTTTTGCCTGGAATGGGAAGGGTGCAGGAGGAATTAGGGTAGGTTATAAGAGTAGGAACATTTTAAATAAACCTTATTCCAAAGGAAATAATTGATCTCTTAGCTTGGATTCAATTCAAAGTGGGGGATTTTTATATTTAACCTAACCTTAAGCATGAAAATTTGATGCTGGACCATGTTTCTTTACGTAAGCCACAGTTATTAATAAGTGATAAATTTAAACAGGTTTATGGAGGTTAATTTAAGATAAATTTAACAGGATAATAATTGAAAAATACAAAAATATAGCAGGAGTTTTTGAGCAAAAGTAGAATATTAAAAAAATGTATACGCTTCACCCGGGACGGCCGGGTTTTTAGAAATACATATAACCCCATCCCCAGGAAGGAATAACACCCGGAGAAAAGACCCCCTCCGGGTTTTTGCGTAGAAAAATTTGGGGGCCCTAAAGCCAACCTTGCCCCAGGGAGGTGATGCCGGCAAACCAGGAACCCGGGCCTGTACCGTTTAGGAGCTAGCAGTGGAGGCACCATCAGTACAGTTAGGTCAATTAAAGGAGGCCAAATATGAATAGTACCGGAGACAAACGTTCAATGAAGAAAGTCTCTATTTCTTTGTTGGCCGTATTGTGCCTGCTCGTTTCCTTTGCAGTGGCTACAGCCTTTGCCGAGGAGGGCAGTGTGGACAGAAGGGATGGCGAGGATCGGTATGAGACCGCGGCGCTCACCGCCGAGGATGCGTTTGGCACATCCGAGGAGGTAATTATAGCCCGCGGAGATGACGAAGGGGATTTTGCCGACGGCTTAGCGGCCAGCGTGCTGGCCGGGGCCCTGGATGCACCCATTTTGTTGGTGCAGCCCGATGAGGTCCCCACCCACACTGAAGACGCCATTTCGGATCTGGAAGCAGAAGATGCGGTGGTATTGGGACAGACCGCAGCCGTTTCCGAAGGCGTGGTAGAAGACCTGGAAGACCTGGATCTGGAGGTAGACCGGGTAGGCGGCGAAGACCGCTACGAGACCGCTGCCCTGATCGCCGAAGAAGCCGACGAGGAAAAAGCCCTGGCCGACTACGCCTTTATAGTCAACGGCAGGGCCACCCCCGATGCCCTGGTTTCCGGCGCGGCCGCCTTTAGGGATCAGGCCCCCATCCTGCAGGTAAGCAAGGGCAGCGTGCCCGAGGTTACCGAGGACGCCCTGGATGAACTGGGTCTGGACGAAGTGTACTTAGTAGGCGGCGAGGAGATAATAAGCGACCAGGCCGAAGATGATATAGAGGATGAGATTGACGTAGCCGACCGCCTGGCTGGCGATGACCGCTGGGGTACCAGCGTGGAAGTGGCCAGAGAGAAGTTCGAAGTAGAAGGCGACCTGGTTTTGAGCGGAGGCCGGAACCAGAACCTGGTGGATGCTATCGGGGCCAGCGGGTATGAGCTTCCTATCCTGTATACCACCAGCATACCCGAGGTGGTGCAGGATTACCTGGATGAAGTGCTCACCCCGGACAGCCGGGTCACCATCATGGGCGGTACGGCGGCAGTAAGCTATGAAGTGCAGGAAGAGGTTGAAGAGAAAATAGAAGAAAAAGACGGGAAAATAATAAGTAAAGAGGAACTTGATTTGAATACTGGATATGAAGATCAGGTGAAGGTGCAGAGTATTGATTATTTGAGTGATGGACTTACTGTGGAGGGTTTTATAGTAAAGCCCCAGGAAATTGAAGAAGAACTCCCTGTACTTATTTACAACCGGGGAGGGAACAGGGATTTTGGCAAAATAGACGAAGATCGATTAGCAAGATTGTCCTCTTGGGCGGCGGAGTACAATTATGTAATCCTTGCTTCCCAATACCGGGGTGTAACAGAGGAGGCTGATGGAAACGATCAATTTGGCGGCGAGGACGTTAATGACGTTTTTAACATCATCCAAACGGCCCAAAACTTGGATTACACTGACAATGATAACATGGTGATGTTTGGCGGTTCCCGGGGGGGAATGATGGCCCATCTTGCTATTAAAGGAAATGCTTCCTTAGAGGCAGCAGTTACTATAGGATCTCCAACCGATTTGGAGCAAGCCTACTATGATAGAGAGGAAGCTTTTCAACAGATTCTGGAAGAACTTATTGGGGGCACACCGGAGGAAGTGCCTGAAGAATATGAGAGCCGCTCCGCAGTGTTCTGGCCTGAAGATATTGACGTACCGCTGCTGATGATTCATGGCTCTGATGACAGAAGAGTGGATGTTAGCCATTCCCATAATCTGGAGGAGGAGCTGAAGGCTCTTAATAAGGAATATGAATTAATAGTATATGAGGATGATGATCATGGTGTGAGTGAAAACTGGGATGATGCTATTAAAAATACTTTTGACTGGTTTGAGGAGCACATTGACAGGCCCTAAAAACGTGTTTAATTATGATGAAGCATCAATAATTGAATATTGGATAATGAAAATGTCCACATTTCTTGATAAGCGCTATGCTTTTTCCAGGTAT
>CAZXDQ010000294.1:0-2918 GCA_964639405.1 uncultured Syntrophomonadaceae bacterium
TTCCATGTTCCGGATTAACCGAATGAGGTTCTTCAATCAACACTTCATAAACTTCTCCACTGGTTACAGGAAATGCTATATTTTTAATTTCTTCCTGGTCCCCCGTAGCCACTATCCTATACTTCTCCTGGTGGACATCCTGGTTGCCCCTAACGAAAAGGTATTTTCCTATTTCTTCCTCCAATTTTCTGAGGTTGGCACCCCCAGAACCAATCAACAAGGCTGCCACCTCCGGGTGCGTTTCCAACAAAACCGCTTCCGCGGCTTCCTTGGGTAGATATTTTTTCAGTTCTTGTTCAACCCGGGCACAAACCACTAACGGGGTCAGCACTCTACCGGTTCCGGAACAGTAAGAACAAGGTTGTTGAAGAAATGCTGCCAGATCCTGCCTCACCTTCTTGCGAGTCATTTCCACTAAACCCAATCCGGTTAAGCCTAACACAAAAGTGCGGGTGCGGTCGTTTTTTACTGCCTCATTTAATTTATGCAATACTTGTTGTTGGTGATCTTCGCTATCCATATCAATAAAGTCAATTATTATTATTCCCCCGATATCCCTAAGGCGAATCTGCCGGGCTATCTCCTGGGCTGCTTCCAGGTTGGTCTTCAGCACTGTTTCGGAAAGGCGTTTTCTACCCGTATAGCGTCCAGTATTAACATCAACCACCGTTAAAGCCTCGGTTTCCTCTATCACCAGGTAACCGCCAGATCTTAACCGTACCGTTCTCTCTAATGCCTTTTGTATTTCCTTTTCAATGCCGAATTTTTCAAAAATGGGCTGACTATCTTGATGATATTGAATTATAGATTGGTACTGAGGAGAAGTGACATCCAGGTTTTCGCTAATCTTCTCATATTCATGGTAGTCGTCTATTAAAAAAGCATCTACCTCATCGGTTAACAAGTCCCGAGCAATTCGGGAAGGCAGGGCCAAATCTTGATACAACACCGAGGGGGCATCCTTTTGGTTATAGCGAATTTTAATCCTTTCCCAGAGGCGGTTTAAAAATTGCAGATCCTGCTTCAAATTCTTTTTGCTGGCTCCTTCTGCCACGGTCCTTACTATAAGGCCTAAACCCTGAGGTCTAAGTTCATCTGCCGTCTCCTTAAGCCGAGACCTCTCTTGTTGATCTTCTATCCGGCGGGACACTCCTACATAATCTGCCCCAGGCACCAGCACCAAATATCTTCCTGGAATAGTAACCTGCCCGGTTAATCGGGCTCCTTTAGTGCCAAAAGGTTCCTTTATGACTTGAACTAATATTTCATCTCCCTGCTTAAGGATATCCTCTATCCCCTGGTGGGAAGAAGGTCCAATTTTACTTTCCAGGGTCTCGTTAAAATATATGTCATCTACGTACAAAAAGGCATTTTTTTCCATGCCAATATCCACAAATGCCGCCTGGATGCCTGGCAGAACATTTTCTACCAAGCCTTTATAAATATTCCCTACTACCCGATGATGAAGCGGTCTTTCGATATAAATTTCAACCAGTTCTCCTGCTTCCACCACTGAAACCCGGGTTAACCGGTGGTTAACGTTGACCAAAATTTTTTTACTCATTCCACCGGTCACCTCACTAACTTTCCTCGGTTTTCTTCTCTAAAAAAAGGCCGAGGGGGTATTATTGCTTCTCCATCATACCAGTAAAGACCAGTTCGATGAATTCGGTCGGCTTCCCTTATAGAATTATCACCGGCATATTCACGCAATTTATTAAGAACCTCTCCTGGTGCGGCTCCTCCCCGATTGCCAGTTTGTAGCAGTAATTCCAGCATCAAAGAAGATTCCAAGGAACTTCCTTCCCAATGATATATATAGGGTTTAATGTCCACTATACGCTCTTGTCTTTGCTTCTTTTTTTTCTTTTTTCCTCTGCGCTTCACTTCTAATGATGCAGCATTTTCCATCTTTTGCAAAGTATCTTGAAGAACTTTCTCTTGAAATTCAAGGTTTCCTGTCCCCGGTTCCTGAATATACCAATATAAGCGGTAACAGGCGCAGTTAATTTGTTCCATTAAAGCTGGCTCTTCTAGCGAAACCAGGGCAGTTTCCTCAATATCCAATCCCAGGGGAATTTGCGGGGTTACCCTTTCTAAAAATTCATTGCCCTCTATATCTTGGAGATAGACCTCCCCGTATTCCGAAGAGGAAGTTACTCCTAGAGGAAGAGGAATCCCCGGATCTAAACGAGGTTGAGGGTTAAAATCACCTCGATAAAGCAGGGGCAACTTTGCTCTGCGAAAAGCCCGATGAAAAGCCTTCAGCACGTCCAAATGGGAAAGAAATTTTAATCTTTCTCTTCGCTGATAACAAAAGCGAACTCTGATAATAAAATTCACCCACCTTCAGAACTGACAGAGGAGCAGCCCTCAATACCGCAGCCAGCACATTGCTTTTCCATGCAAGTAGGAGAGGTTTTCTGGTCATAAGCTCTTTGGTGTTCCTTTTTTAAAAAGTTTTCTGTCACCCCAGTGCTTAAATGGTTCCAGGGAAGAGAATCTTGATAGAAATAACTCCTCTGTGCGTCATCTGCCACCGATTTCCCCTGCTCGTTAAAGGCCTTCTCCCAAATTTTCATGTTGAAATTCTCTGACCAGTTATCTAAGCGGGCTCCCTGCCTCCAAGCAGCAACAATCGCGTCAGCCGTGCTGCGGTCCCCTCTTGCCAAAGTGGCTTCTAAAACACTCATTTCTGGATGATGCCACTTTATTTCCAAGCCTTTGACCCCGGAAAATCTACCGCGCAACAACTTTATTTTGCGGTACATCTCCTCTGGAGTTGTTTGAGGTTCCCATTGAAAAGGAGTATGGGGCTTGGGAACCAGGGCAGAAACACTGGCGGAAACAGATATCCTTCCAGAAAAGCCCTTTTGCTCATATCTATTAATTATTTCCCGACAAAGGGTAAAAATACC
>CAZXDQ010000295.1:0-1678 GCA_964639405.1 uncultured Syntrophomonadaceae bacterium
AGGTCCCCGCCGGAGTTAAATTTAAAAGAGCCTCCCCTGGTGAAGGGGAGGCTTAGTTTGTTAGAGGTCGGATATCGGAAGTCGGAGTGCCGGAGAAGAAGAACGAAACGGCTCACGCCGTTTCGATATATGATTTGATAAAAGATAGGAGGGTTAATTATGAAAAAGAAAACGGTGGCAGCCGTTTTAAACAGTATTTCTGACATCTGACATCTGACTTCTATTATTGGAAGTCAGATGTCAGAGTGCCGCTTCTGGAAGTCAGAGTGACAGAAGTAATGTCAGGCCACTTTTATCATTAGACGACATTTTCAAACCCCATGATACTCACTCTGTATCTCATCAGCTTTGTTAAGAGTTGATTCCAGTTCGTCTATGGGGTGCATCTCAGAGATCACAGACGGCACATTTATAACCACAGTCCCCGCTATAATATCGTGCAAACCGCGTTTTTTTCTGTGCCAACCGATCATTAAAAAGCCGATATAAAATATAATAAATGAGATAATATAGCCGATTAACCGGAGAACAGCATTTCCTAAAACGATATCTGTTCCATCCAGCCGGATAATTTTGATACCGAGAGCTGCTTTACCCGGTGTCTGTCCGGTAAGACTCCAGAACCCAATTATATAGATAACTGGAATAATAATAATTAAAATATCCCCGAAAATGCTGAATAATCTTGTTATCCAGCAGATAGCACCGAGAATGGTAGAATCGACTAAATAGGCTGCCAGCCTTTTCCAAAAACCGGCATATTCGATTCGTGTATTTTCTCTGAATGCGGTATTCATATCATTTCACATCCTTATACTAACGAATTAATAAAGCAAACCCGGCAGCCAAAGTACTGTTTGAGGAAAAGCCACCAGGAGGATTAACAATACCACCATTAGTAGAACAAAGGGTAATATCCCGCCCATATTACTTATATATGAAATATTCGTACCGTAGGTGAGACGTTGGTTAAGGCGGTATGGTGATAAGAGCATCCCAATGCCAATAAGCAACATAAGAATCACCCCGAACCATATAGGGTCATAATCAAGAGCTATTACCATGGGATATATTACGGGTAAACTGATTACTATTACGGTAAGCGGTTCTAAAAAGTAACTCAGCAGAATATAAAACAGGCAAACGAAAACCAGGATGATTACAGGGGATATGGGTAGGGCGGTTACGAAATTGGTTAGCGTGGCAGGTAGAGCGGTTAAATCGATAAAGTGACCGAAAATAGCAGTTCCTATTAAAACAAGTGCAACCATGCACGTGGTATGAAGTGCTTGTAACAATGAGTTTCTGACTACTGATACCATGGAACGCCCCCATACCGGAGTCCACGACGCAGCCATAATGAAAGCAATTAAAACACCTGAGGCGGCAGCTTCTGCAGGTGTAAAGATCCCACCATACAGACCGGCTAACGGTGTAAGCCATATTCCTACCGGTAACAGCAGGAGAAAACCGCTTAAAAATCTTTTCTCAGAGGGCGCCGGTTGGTTGGAACCGGCTTTTAAACTGGAGCGGCCGGCGATATGAATTGCTTTTTCTACAACTACCATTGACCATTTAAAGACGGTCATTTTTCTATTTGTCCTCCTGCTGAATTACCAATTATTTAACTAAAATGTTATAATATTAAATTTATATACATATTAAACTTGAACATGTA
>CAZXDQ010000295.1:1778-2916 GCA_964639405.1 uncultured Syntrophomonadaceae bacterium
ATAAATTTCTAAATAGTCAGAAAAAATAGTTGATAATTAGTTTAAAACTTGCTAAGATTTTGACATTAGAAAGTTACTTTGAATGTATTCATGATTGAAATTTTGAAAGGAGGTATAAGTATATGGGTGCCACAATAAAGGAATTTACGGCAGAAGAAATGATTTATCCGCCGAAAGAGTTTACTGAACAGGCAAACATGAGTTCCTGGGAAGAGTATAAAAGCATGTATGAAGAGTCTGTAAATGAACCGGAAAAATTTTGGGATAAAATGGCACAGGAAAAATTGGAATGGTTTGAAAAATGGGAGAAAGTTAAAGAGGAAGATTTGAGCCAGGGTAAAATTAAATGGTTTACCGGTGGAAAGCTTAATGCAGCTTATAATTGCGTGGATAGGCATCTTAAAACTCACCGCAGAAACAAAGCGGCAATTATATGGGAGGGTGATGAAGGAGAAAGCAGGACTCTGACTTACCAGCAGCTGTATCAGGAGGTTTGCAGGTTTGCAAATGTGTTAAAAAAACAGGGCGTCAAAAAAGGTGACCGGGTAGCAATTTATCTGCCCATGCTTCCGGAACTTCCTATCGCCATGCTGGCTTGTGCCAGAATCGGGGCCATACACAGTGTAATTTTTGCAGGCTTCAGCCCTAATTCCATAAAAGATAGGGTGATGGATAGCGAAGCAAAGGTAATTATAACTTCGGACCAGAGCAGGAGGGGTGGAAAGATCACTCCCCTTAAAGAAAACGTTGATGAGGCCGCTAAATATTGTTACTTTGTGGAAAGTATAATAGTTGTAAAGTGTACCGGTGCCGAGATTAACATGAAAGAAGGCCGTGATTTGTGGTGGCACGAAGAGATGGAGAGAGCTGACGATGAGTGCCTGCCGGAAAAGATGGATGCCGAAGATCCTTTGTATATTTTGTATACTTCCGGAAGCACAGGAAAACCCAAGGGTGTTCTTCATACTACGGGTGGATATTTACTTTACACTCATATAACTACCGAGTACGTTTTCGATATCAAGGACGAAGACGTATACTGGTGTACGGCTGATATTGGCTGGGTAACCGGGCACAGTTATCTTGTTTTTGGCCCCCTCTCATGTGGAGCAACTACGCTGCTTTTTGAAGGCGTGCC
>CAZXDQ010000296.1:0-2886 GCA_964639405.1 uncultured Syntrophomonadaceae bacterium
TCCCTTTGCCATGGGTGGTATGGGGGCAGGGGATGTCAAGCTGATGGGCGCGGTGGGGGCGCTGCAGGGGTGGCAGTTCGTGCTGTATGCAGCCTTTTTGACCGCCCTCTGCGGCGGGGTGATGGCACTGGTTTACCTCATCTACACCCGGCGGCTGGGTTACGTGCTTAAAAAATTGGTGGGCAAAGCTGCTGCCCCTATACTGGGCAGGCTGTATTATGCCACCCGCCTGGAGTTGTTCAACCGCGGATCGGTTTATTTTCACCGTGCCCTGAGTGAGGAATCCCGGGAAAATACTGCTTCTTCTCCCCTGCCTTACGGGGCAGCCATCGCGGCGGGCAGCTTGCTTTTACTGACCCACAGCCTGGTGGAAGGCGGTATCAACCTGCAGTTGCTTCCCTGGTAATTTTGGGCATCACTGCGGTTCCTTCAAGATGGGGCATTAATGGGACATTAGCAGTTTTTATGGAGCCGGCTTGGTTTATTGGTTTGATTGTATTAATTGGCTTTAATTGTTTAATGATGGCAGGAGCAGCTGGAAAACTACCTAAAGTCTATCAGTTGAAATGGAATGTTCTTCCCGGTTACCTGAAATAATTTATCGGTTTATTTAGCTCGACAGTTTTTTTCCCGATTAATTTTTGAAGATACGAGAAGAGGGTGGAAAAGGATGCTTAAAAAAATGGCACGCCTGCTTAGCAAAAGCGAAAGGGGAGCATCTCTAGTGGAATTTGCCCTCGTGATCCCTATCCTTCTTACCCTGGTGATGGGGATCATCGAGTTCGGCTGGCTTTTCAACGGCTGGATCACTATTACAGGAGCAGCCCGAGAAGGAGCCCGCTTGGCTGTGGTGGGGAAAGATTTTGACGAGATTGATTCGGCGGTTAAAAACCACGCTGCTACTTTGGACAACGTAAATGTTTCTCTAACTACAGGCGAGGCGGGAGAGCAGACCGTGGTGAGCGTCAGCGGCAATCTACCCCTCCTGGTGGGGTTCTTTCCAATATCTAATCCCTTTGGGCTTTCGGCGGAGGCTAACATGCGCCAGGAAATTTAAACAGGGACAGATTAATTGGTCATTGAGGAAATAAGGAAAATTGAGAGAACGGAGGAAGGGAAATGGGTCTTCCTGGATTTCTGCTCAGCCTGTTAAGCAGAATAAAAAGAGAGGAAACCGGCGGGGTAATAATCCTGGTAGCTATCTCCATAGTGGTGCTCATGGGTATGGCTGCCCTGGTAATTGACGTGGGAGGTATGTACACTGCTCGCAGGCAAATGGTCAACGCCGCTGATGCGGCAGCCTTGGCTGGGGCGCAGGAATTGGTTTTAGGTGGCGATATTAAGGGTATATCAAATTATTATGCAAAAACCTTAAACGAAGCTGATACTGCTGAAGTATACGTAGACCTCGATAAGCAAACGGTGACGGTGGAGGCCGAAAAATTGGTGGAATTTACTTTTGCTCGGGTACTTGGCTTTTCTAATACGGAGGTGCCTGCTAGGGCTGTAGCGGTAGCGGGACCGCTAAGAAAAGCAGCAGGTCTAATCCCAATTGGAGTACCGGAAAACAAGTTAGTGGATGAAGGAGAAACCATGGAAGTGATTCGGTTCAAGATGGATTTTGGGCCGGGAAACTGGGGTTGGATTAGCTTTGAAGGTACTGGAAATCAATTTAACCCCAATACTATAGCAGACCACATTAGGGATGGATATCCGGAATTAGTTGAAGTAGGAGATCCAATTCAGACTAGAACGGGGACTTTTAATCCAAAAATGGCTACCGAAGTAGATGAACACATATCTAATGGTAATAAGGTTTTTGTGCCGATTGTGGAGGAGGGCACGGGAACCGGAACTGAGGAATTTACTATTGTAGGCTTTGCTGCCATAGTGTTGGAAGAAAGGGAAGGGAATCCTGCCCATACTACTATTACTGCAAGAGTAGAAGAAGGTGAGTTTGCTTCAGGAATTATTGATCCAGAAGGACCTGACTATGGGTTAAAGGGTATAGCTTTGATCGAGTAGTCTTTTTTCGGGGGATATTCGGGGGATAAAAGAAAGAAAGGGAAAAAATTAAGGGGTCGACTATACAGAGGAGAAACAAAGGAGGTTGAGGGCTGTTGAAGATAAACAAGGGTTTGCTATTGGTGGCGGTAGTGCTGGGGCTGATGACTGCCTTCGGGCTGCACTTCTACCTGGGGAGTGTGAGTGACCCGGCCAGGGCGGACAGTCCCCGCAGCGAGGTGGTGGTGGCTAAGACCACCATTCCCGCCCACACCCGCATATCCGAGGATATGCTGGAGGTGAGCTCTCTCCCCGAGGAGCTGGTGCACGGGGAAGCGGTGCGGGACCCGGCGGAGGCGGCGAACAGCGTGGCCCGGACGGAGATAGTGGGGGGAGAGCAGGTGTTAAGGAGCCGTCTTTCTTCCGAGGATCGGGGCTCCACCCTTTCCTACCGGGTTCCGGAGAACATGCGAGCGGTCTCCATCCCGGTGGATGAAGTCACCGGGGTGGCGGGCTATGTTACCCCCGGGGACAAAGTGGATGTGCTGGTCACCTACGCCAACGGGGCAGAAGTTGACGAGGACGACGAGGACGCGGGTCCCGGCGATGCAACCCGGACCTACACCGTGCTCCAGCGGGTGGAAGTGCTGGCGGTGGGGGAACTTCCCCGGGAGGTGGAGGATGACGAGAGCCGCCTGGTCAACACGGTTACGGTAAAGGTGAACCCGGAGCAGGCGGAAGTGCTGGCTTACTCCCACCTGAGCGGTTCTTTCCACCTGAGCCTCCGTTCCCCGGTGGATGAGGAAGAAGTGAAGCTGGAAGCTTTCGGGAGCACTAATTTCAACGATTTTAGGGAGAGGTGATAGAGGGTGGATCTGATAC
>CAZXDQ010000297.1:0-2885 GCA_964639405.1 uncultured Syntrophomonadaceae bacterium
CCTACTGTACCCTTTAGATTATTATCAGTTTTGGAGCAGACTGCAAAATGCATTGGAAAAACGAAAACTGATTCTTCATAACTTTCCTAACCTCCACCGGGTTAAATCCCCTCCTCCCAGCCAAGAACACACCGAATACCTTTCTGTTATTCTTCATTCGATAGGCGATGGTGTAATCGCCACTGATAAACATGGAACAATAACTTACCTCAACCCTATAGGAGAAGAATTAACCGGTTGGTCTCTCCAAGAGGCAAGATCTTTGCCTATAGAAAAAGTAATTCAACTATCCAGTGCTAAAACTGGAGAAGAATTGATTAATCCAGTAAGGGAAGTTTTGAAAACTGGAAATCAAGTTAGTCTGACCAACGATACCACTATGAAGTCCCGAAACGGTAAAATCCTTCAAATTAGCGACAGTGCTTCCCCTATCTGCAACTCGGAAGGAAGAGTTACAGGAGCAGTAATGGTGTTTTCTGACTTTACTGAGCAATATCAAATCCGCCAGGCATTAATGGAAAGTGAAGAGAAATTCAGAACCTTGGCTGAAAACTCTCCTTTTGCCATCATGATTTACCAAAACAATTATTGGGTATACGTAAATCCAGCAGGAGAAGAAATTTCCGGATACTCAAAACATGAGCTCTACCATATGCGGTTTTGGGATATCGTTCATCCCGACTATCAGCCCTTGGTAAGAGAAAGGGGCACCCAAAGACAACATGGAAAATCCGCTTTACCTTATTACGATTTCAAAATAATTACCGGAAGGGGAGAAGAAAAATGGGTATCCCTTTCAGGGGCCTCCACGCGCTTTCAGGGTAAACCTGCCGGGTTTATTACCGTTATCGACATTACGGAGCGAAAACAAATGGAAGAAGCCCTTAAAGAATCCCAGGAGAAATATCAGGAAATATTGGCTACCATTGAAGATGGTTATTATGAAACCGATTTGAGCGGAATAATCACTTATTGCAACCAGGCAGCAGCCCAGATGATGGGCTACTCCCCGGAAGAATTCTTGGGAACGAACTTTAGAAGCATAACCAAAAACCCGGACGCAGTATTTAAAGAATTTCATCAGGTATATTTGACCGGTAGTACTAAAAACGCTGCTACTTTAGAATTAATTCGAAAAGATGGGTCTATAGGAATTGGCGAATTCTCCATAACTCCTACTAGAAATAGTGAAGGTCTTATCAACGGTTTCCGGGGGGTGGGCCGAGATGTTACCGAACGCAAGCGCTACGAAGAACAATTAAAGTATTTGAGCTTACATGATCAATTAACCGGTCTATACAATAGGGCCTACTTCGAAAACGAGCTAGACCGCCTTCAGAATAGTAGGGAATATCCTATCACTATTATTGCCGCTGATTTAAACGGCCTTAAACTGGTGAATGATACTTTGGGACATGACCAGGGGGATGAAATACTAAAATCCTGGTCCCAGATTTTTAAATCTTCCCTGCGAAAATCAGATATTTTAGCTAGGGTAGGGGGGGACGAATTTATGGCCATTTTACCCCACACCAGTGCAGCTACTGGAGACGCCATTGTCCAACGCATTCAGAAGCAAGTAGAATTTTATAATAAGAGTAACCGACAACTCCCTTTAAGCATTTCCCTGGGGGTAGCTTCAGCAGAAAATGCCAATCAACCTCTTAGAGAAACCTTTAAAGAGGCAGACGATCTCATGTATCGGGATAAACTTCATAAAGGAGCAGGTGCCAGATCAGAAATTTTAAATTCTCTTCTTGCCACCCTGGGGGAAAGGGACTTCACTACAGAAGGACACTTACGTCGATTAGAAGAACTCTGTTTTAGGATATCCGAAGCTTTAAACCTTTCTCACAAACAGGAATCCGATCTACTTTTACTGGCTCAGGTTCACGACTTAGGAAAAGTAGGAGTCCCGGATCACATTTTATTTAAACCCGGCCCCTTAAACGATAAAGAATGGGAAGAAATGAAAAAACACCCGGAAAAAGGGTATCGAATAGCCCTTTCTTCCAGCAATCTGGCAGGTGTTGCTGACTTGATTCTAAAACACCACGAAAGATGGGATGGTAGAGGCTACCCCCTGGGTATCGCAGGAGAAGATATTCCTATAGAATGCCGCATACTATCCATAGTAGACGCTTTTGATGCCATGACCAGCCCCCGGCCTTATCGCAACGCTTTAAGCATAAAGGAGGCTGTAAAAGAAATCCAGCGTTGTGCTGGCACCCAATTTGATCCAAAAATAGCTAAAGTTTTTTTACAGGTACTGGAAGAGGAAGGAACTTTAAAGTAACCCCTTAATTTAAAGTGCCCTTGACTAAAACTTATAGTTAAACTTCTCTACCAGGGACTGCAGAGCCTTGCTCTACTTTATCTAAAGGAGAGTTAAAAATGAAAATACAACTAGTTAAAGATTACCAGCAATTGAGTTTTGAAGCAGCTAACTTGATAGCCAGTCAGGTAATTTTAAAAAGGAATTCAACATTGGGTTTAGCCACCGGCTCTACTCCCGAAGGTATGTATAAACATCTGGTCGAGATGAACCGTCAAGGTTCTGTAGATTTTAGCAAGGTTACCACTTTTAATCTAGATGAATACCTGGGAATACCTCCCGAACATCCTCAAAGTTACCATTATTACATGTACCATCATTTTTTCAATCATGTTAATATACCCCCTGACCACATAAATATTCCGCCCGGTAAAACAAAAAACCCCTTGCAGGTTTGTCGAGATTACGACCAACGAATTGAAGAAGCCGGAGGAATAGACCTGCAAATCTTGGGTATCGGAGTTAACGGACACATCGGTTTTAACGAACCTGGGGAGTATTTAAAAGTACCTACCCAGGTGGTAGAACTCCACGAAGATACTATAGAAGC
>CAZXDQ010000298.1:0-2873 GCA_964639405.1 uncultured Syntrophomonadaceae bacterium
GGCCGTTAAAAAGCGAAGATGGTCAGGTTGCTAATGGCAGAGTGACTGTCAACGAAAGCTAGAAGTAGCCGGCGAAGGGGTATAGGCTGAACCGTGCACTTGCTTTGGAGTTGACCCGGAAGGAAGCCATAGTGACCAGATAGAGAATTGATAGACTGAGTATTTACAAAAATAATTAGAGGTTAAGGGAGGTGAAAGTCAATGCCCCGTAAAGGCCCTGTGCCGAAAAGGGAAGTAGTTCCTGATCCTATGTACAATAGCAAAATGGTAGCCAAATTAATCAATAAACTAATGTACGATGGGGAAAAGAGCAAAGCGCAAAGATTAGTTTATAAAGCCTTTGATCAGATTCGTGAACAAACCGGGGAAGAGCCCTTGGAAATATTTGAGTCGGCGGTACGCAATGTGTCTCCTGTTCTGGAAGTAAAACCCCGCCGGGTAGGGGGAGCGACTTACCAGGTTCCGGTAGAAGTTAATCCCCACCGCAAAAACATTTTAGCCCTGCGTTGGCTGGTTACTTATGCCAGAAATAGGGGAGAAAGAAATATGAGCGAACGTTTAGCTGCCGAATTAATGGAGGCGTCAAACAATTCCGGTGGGGCTGTTAAGAAGAAAGAAGACACCCATAAGATGGCGGAAGCTAACAAAGCCTTTGCCCACTATAGATGGTAACCTTGATCGCGGCATTCCATGTGGAGGGGGGAAAAGAATGAGAGAATATCCTTTAGAAAAAATTAGAAATATAGGACTGGCAGCTCATATTGATGCGGGGAAGACTACTACTACTGAAAGGATGCTCTTTTACAGCGGAAGGGTTCACCGCCTGGGTGAGGTCCATGACGGCACTGCCACTATGGATTGGATGTCCCAGGAGCAGGAAAGGGGTATTACCATTACTTCCGCGGCAACTACATGTCACTGGCTGGATCATCAAATTAACATCATTGACACGCCAGGACACGTGGACTTTACTATGGAAGTAGAAAGATCCCTACGCATCCTGGATGGAGTGGTGGCTATTTTTTGTGCTAAAAATGGGGTAGAGCCTCAGACAGAAACGGTATGGCGTCAGGCAGATCGCTATCAAGTGCCCCGGATGGCATATATAAATAAAATGGACACCCTGGGAGCCGACTTTTACAATGTAGTAGAGATGATGGAAAACAGGCTTAGAGCGAGAGCAGTGCCTTTGCATCTCCCCATTGGAGAGGAGAGCAGTTTCCAAGGAATTATCGATCTAATAAATTTTAATGCCCGGATTTATACCGATGATTTGGGCACCAAAAGTGAAGAAACTGCCGTTCCGGAGGATATGTACCAATTATCCTTAAAATATCGAGAGCTGCTGCTGGAAAGGGTAGCTGAATACGACGAGGAATTGATGGAGAAATATTTAGAGGAAGACGAGATAGAAGCTGCTGATCTGCAGAGGGCGGTAAGAAAAGCTACTGTGCAGAATGCCATTGTTCCGGTATTGTGTGGGTCTTCTTATAAAAATAAAGGAGTCCAACTTTTAATTGATGCCGTGGTTTATTACCTCCCTTCTCCAGTAGATGTGCCTGCGATCAGGGGTTTTGATCCGGAAACCGAAGAAGAAATCCATCGAAAACCTTCTGACGAAGAGCCTTTTTCCGGGCTGGTATTTAAAATTATGACCGACCCATACGTAGGTAAACTGTGTTTCATGCGAGTTTATTCGGGAGTACTGCACAGCGGTTATAATGTGTACAATGCTGCCCAGGGGAGAAAAGAAAAAGTTGGCCGGATTCTGCGCATGCATGCTAACCGTCGCCAGGAATTGAAAAAAGCCATGACCGGAGATATTATAGCGGTAGTGGGTTTGAAACAAGTCTCTACTGGGGACACTTTTTGCGATATCAAGCATCCCATTGTGCTGGAATCCATGAAGTTTCCTGAGCCGGTTATTTCTATGGCCATAGAACCTAAGACCAAGATGGATCAAGAAAAATTGTCTTACTCCCTGCAGTGCATGGCCGAGGAAGACCCTACTTTCCGGACCGAGCAAGACGAAGAAACAGGTCAAATGATCATTTCCGGTATGGGGGAACTGCACCTGGAGATAATTAAAGACCGGCTGTTACGAGAGTTTAAAGTGCAGGCCAATGTGGGTAGACCCCAGGTTTCTTATAAGGAAACCATCAAGAGTTCTGCTAAAGCAGAAGGTACTTTTATACGCCAGTCTGGAGGCAGAGGTCAATACGGCCATGTGGAGTTGGTAGTGGAGCCCAGGGAAGAGGCAGAGACTGATTTGGAGTTCGTAAATCAAATTGTAGGAGGAGTTATTCCCAAGGATTTTATTCCCGCGGTAGAGTCGGGGGCTAGGGATGCTAGCTATAATGGAGTTATAGCCGGCTACCCTGTTATTAACGTGCGGGTTAGAGCGGTAGACGGTTCTTACCACCAAGTGGATTCTTCCGAGATGGCATTTAAAATTGCTGCTTCTCAAGCCTTTAAAAAGGCGGTAAGTCGAGCTCAGCCGATCCTGCTGGAGCCGGTAATGAAGTTGGAAATTACAGTTCCGGAAGATTATATGGGAGATGTAATGGGAGATATTACCGGTCGCCGGGGACGGGTTCTGGCTTCTGAGTCCATGCGGGGCAATCAGGTCATCAGGGCAGCGGTTCCCTTGAGCGAGATGTTTGGTTATGCTACGGACCTCCGGACTAAAACTCAAGGCAGGGGCGTTTACAGCATGGAATTCTATCAGTATGAAGAAGTGCCCAAGAATATTGCTCAACAGATAGTTTCTCAGGAAGCAGTCTATTAAAATCCAGATTATTAAATTACCAGGAGGGTGTTACGATGGCGAAGGAGAAGTTTGAGCGTACTAAGCCGCATTTGAATGTGGGGAC
>CAZXDQ010000299.1:0-2869 GCA_964639405.1 uncultured Syntrophomonadaceae bacterium
TGGGGATATCTTATGCTTAGCTCTATGCAGCCAGCTTTTTCTTTATTTTCTTTAGATTTGCTAGTACATGCTCTCTAGTTTATTGCTTGACATCAGGAATCAGTTTATGCAATGTTAATGATGTTTATGGCCTTTTAATAATCTCGCCGGGAGGGATTATAGTTAGGTATGGATGAAGAAAAAAGAAAAGAACTTCGCTCTAAGTTGGAACTAGTCAAAAAATTAAAAAGGGCAGAAGCTGAGGCCAGGAGAAAAGCCATAAAAGAGCGGCAACCCTTTAAAGGCCTCCAAATAAGGCCCACCTCCTCCCTCTTTGATGAAAAGGGAAAAAAAGAACCCGGAGAAGATAACTGGTCAGGCTTTGGGTTTGACATTCATCCTCAAGTTACCTTTATAGCTTCTTTTATATTAGTAATATTTATTGCCCTTACCCTGCTCTTCCCGGAGCAGGCTGAATTACAGTTTAACCAAACACTAGAGCTTATTACCGAGAATGCCGGTTGGTTCTTGGTGCTGGTAGCTAACGTATTTATCGTGGCCTCTGTAGCCTTTGCTTTGGGAAAATTTGGAGACATAAAAATTGGAGGCAAGCACGCTCAGCCTGAGTTTAGCAAAGTAGGTTGGTATGCCATGCTCTTAAGCGCGGGTATGGGAATAGGCTTGCTCTTTTGGAGCGTGGGAGAACCCATATCCCATTTAAACGAACCCTCTCCCATGTTTGAAGTGGCCCCGGGTTTTGCAGAAGCAGTTTCGGCCTCCATGGTAACCACCTACTTCCATTGGGGCATACACCCCTGGGCTATTTACGCCATTGTAGGATTGGGGCTGGCCTTTTTCGCTTATAATCGGGGGCTCCCTTTAACTATTAGTTCAATTTTCTATCCCCTGATAGGCAACCGGATTTACGGAATATGGGGCAATATTATAGATATCTTTTCTGTTTTGGCCACCCTAACCGGCCTGGCCACTTCTTTGGGTCTGGGGGTGAGCCAGGTAAATGCGGGGTTGAACTTCCTGCTGGGTATAGAAATCAGCCCGACTATCCAAGTCTTGTTGATAGCAGGGATAACCGGCCTGGCCACTATTTCGGTTATATTAGGACTTGACGGTGGTGTTAAAAGGCTCAGCGAGATAAACATGATCTTGGCCGGAATATTTTTAGTTTTTGTGTTAATTTTCGGTCCTACGGTGTATATCCTGGGCGGTTTTACCCAAAACATGGGATACTACGCTGCTAACTTCCTGGAGTTAAGCCTCTGGACCGAAACCTTCAAGGATACCAATTGGCAGGGAGGTTGGACAGTCTTTTACTGGGCCTGGTGGATTTCCTGGTCTCCCTTTGTGGGAATGTTCATTGCCAGAATATCCAAAGGGCGTACGGTACGGGAATTTATCCTGGGAGTAGTGTTGTTCCCCACCCTGATTTCCTTTTTATGGATGTCCACTTTTGGCGGAACGGCCACATATCTGCAAACTAACGGTATCGCTGATCTGATATCAGCCGTGGAGGCCGATGTTTCCATCGCACTGTTTGCCATGTTGGAGCACCTGCCGTTAACTTCGCTACTGGCCCTGGTTGGAGTAATTCTGGTAACCGTCTTCTTTATAACTTCTTCAGATTCCGGTTCCCTGGTAGTGGATCACCTCACTTCCGGTGGTAAGCTGGATTCCCCTGTGCCCCAGCGGGTTTTCTGGGCCATCATGGAAGGAGTCATTGCTGCAACCTTGTTAGTTGGCGGAGGCCTGATTGCCCTACAAACAGCCTCCATAATTACCGGGTTACCTTTTGCCCTAATCCTACTGTTAATAGTTTATTCCCTTTACGCGGGATTTAAAGAAGAATACGAAATTGAGGAAATAGTGCAGGAAAAACTTAAAGAAGTAGAAGAAAAACACCTTCTAAATGAAGCTATCGCCTCGGTAGTCAAGGACGAAGCCCTCGAGGATGAAGTGAAAAACGAATAAAGGGGAAATGTGCCTTTTGCTTTACTATGGTGGAGTGAGACTTGACTTGATGGAGTAAACGTCCCCACGGAAATAAAATACCAGATAAAAGAAGGGTTGCCCTTCTGAATGGTGGATGGTGCGGGTCATCTGCAGCAAGGGCTGTCCTGGTTCTATTTTAAGCAGGGACGCCAAGAGTTGGTCAGCAGAGATAGAGCGTATTTCTACCAGTATTTTCCCCAGGGATATTTCCTTATGGTACACCAGGTATTCGTAAAAGGACCCCGTCAGCTTTTCCGGCTCTATTTCTCCCACCACGGCAGGTATCAGAAAAGAATCTTCTACCGCCATGGGAATTCCGTCTGCTTTTCGTAAGCGCCGAAAAAAAAGCAGCTTTTCCTTTGGAGACACTTCCAGAGCATCTGCGACCTCGGGAGGAGGAAGGCGCTGGACTAGTTCTAGCAGCTCTGCTCCTGGCTGGACTCCTCTTTTAAACATTTCCGCGGAAAAAGAAACCAGATTCTCTAATCCGTCTTCTGGACGCTGCCTGCATACTACCGTACCTAGCCCCCGGCGTCGATAGAGATATCCTTCATTTACCAGTTTTAGCACTGCCCTGCGGACTGTTTCTCTACCCACTCCATAGTCTTTCATTAGCTCTGCTTCCGAAGGGATAAGCTGTTTTTCCGGCCATTCTCCCCTGATAATTTTTTTCTTTAGTTCTTGGTACAGCTGTTGGTAAAGGGGCAAACCTTGATTATAGTTAAAGAGCATTAATAGCCCCCCTGTCTTCAAAGTTCCATATTGTAACCCCGATTTGAACTTGCCCTTCCATTATAGCATGACTTTTTTGCTTGCTGCCAACGATTTTATACAAATACCTGGAATGCGGCGATCCTCACTTTGGTTTTGCCAGGGTTAAATG
>CAZXDQ010000300.1:0-2869 GCA_964639405.1 uncultured Syntrophomonadaceae bacterium
AAAAGAGAAGTGAGCGCTCCTAACTATATTCAAGAGCAATACCCGATGGTGGACTTGCTCTTTTCCCTGGCTGTAGACGGTGGTTTGTATGTAGTCGGAAATGACGAAAAAAATGCTATAATATTGCAGAAAACCCCTCGGCTCGGTGAGTACTTTGAGTTAAATGTTTACGAGAAGTATGTTTTTTTGTTGCTAACGTATTGGACGGCTTATAATTTTAAAAGCAAATCCTTTATGCCCACTGTGGGTATTGTAAAAGATACTTTAGGTGAGAGTATCTTAAATATTTTAAGTAATGCCAAGGCCGGAGAAAGGATCACCAAGGACAGGCATCCTATTATGTACAAATTTTTCTCCTGCTACGCAGCTTTTCTTTATCATTTAAGTTATTTCGGGTTTTGCGATGTAGAGTTGATAGAAGGTGTGCAGTTTAGTTATGAGGAACGGGTAAGAGCAATTATACCCTCACGGCTGGGGGTAACTGCCAGTGCTCTGCTGGAAAAGGCTACTTTAGAGTATTGTAGAAGGAATGAGATCCCTTCTTCCGAATTGTTCTTTGAGGAAAGAAACGAGTTAGAAGAAATTGAAGGGACAGAGGATTATTTTTTTAATTATTTGCAGAAGGCCTTTCCCGAGGACTATGTAGAAAAAACCGTAAAAGCGGATTTAAATATAGATAGAAGCGGAGTTTATACCTTTAAAGTTAGCCTCTCGGGCAACAAAAAAATATGGAGGAAAATTCGCTTATCCCACCGGCATGATCTCGATACTCTGCATATGGCTATTCAAGAAGCGTTCGATTTCGATAATGATCATCTTTATGCTTTTTATTTGGGGGGAGGTTCACCTCGCCACGCTACACCTATCTATTGTCCTTATATGATTGAAGAAAGTGAGTTAACAGTGCTTGATTTTGCTATTGAGGATTTGGGGTTGGTAAAAGGGCAGAGGTTTTATTATCTGTTTGATTTTGGGGATTCCTGGTGGTTTGATGTGCTTTTAACCGACATTGACAAAAATAGTCCATTGCCTGAAAAAGCTGAAATCATTTCTTGGAAAGGCGAGTCTCCTAAGCAGTATGTTTTTTGGGAGTAACCTAGCAAAAGATTTAGCTGTTTCCGAGGAAGAATTTTTGCAGTGGTATTATTCCAAGAAGTGATTCGTTGGTGCGGGGAGTTGTAACCTTCAAAATGTTTATCAGGAGTAATAGAGCATTGGCTATCTACCAATATTTTGTATATTAACCTGGCAGTAATTGTCAATAATATTGGAAGGCAGAGACCTTCGGTGTAGATGTCGGTTACTTTACCGATCATGAAACCTGGCAAGGTGGACTACGTAGATATGTATTCCCTTGCTCAGGCTAAAAAAGATTTTGACCTGACTGAGGATCGCTTTTGGGGCCCTGAATGCTACGAAAGGCCGTGATGAAATAATCCCAAAGACGTTTTGGAGGCAGCCGGAAAAGCTTTCAGTCTCTGTTTATATTAACTGCTTCTTGCTCTATACGCAGGCGGTGATGTACCATTTCACGGATTAACGGGTAAAATACTTCTAATTCAGGTTCTTTTAGTAATAACTCCAGCTTGCGGCAGTACTCTTCGTTGACAGCCTGGCCCATGTTGAGATATTCCCGGTAAGTATCAACATCCATGTAGATGGGTTGAAAAGGGATACCGGTTTTTTCTTTGAGAGTATACCATATGTTTATGCCGCCCAGGTCCATATCACCCCAGTGGTAAAATTTTGCTTCCTGCCCGTGGTTTATCAAATACTTATAAACCTTCTGCAGGAGCTTTCTACGAGGGGAGTTATGGTATCCTCCCAGGTAAAGCACCAGGTGATTTGAAGGCCCTTCTCGCACGTAATGGTAAAAAGAAGCCTTGTATTCTACGGTAACTACAGCCTCAGCCTGGCACGCTTTCACGGTTAAGTCAGCTGCCATTTCCGGGGGCAGCCCTACGTCCGGGTAAAAATTGGTTACGTCCACCCTGCCTCTGGTGGTAGAAAATACCAAGGGGCCTGCCAGGTTAATGTGCACGGGGTTATCCACTATACCCCTTTCTGCCAGGATATCCTTATCATCGCCAAGGGCTTCTTTCCCTGGCAGGCAAAAATTTCTCAGCAGGTATATTATGTTCTTCTCCAGTGCCTCCCACCGCTTGGAATCACCGTAGAGGCGCACGCTCAATAAGCGCTTGCTGATCTCAGTTTTCCTCGTTTCAAAAAAAGCATGCAGGCCTTTCAGCAAATGCTCTATTTCTTTTTCGTGCCCTGGTTTTAACGCGGCCGGTAAAGGCTGCAGCTGGTTTAACCTGCTTAAAATATGTTGATAAAAGGGCTGCAATTCAGGAGGAGCGTGGCGGCTCCATTTCTCCATCAGGCAAGCTGTAGAGCGGTAAAGTTCCTTTTTAGGGGTGCGGTTTAAAAGGTTGTAAATCTTTGCTAGAGCTTCAGTGCGCAATAACACCCGTTTGAGGAATTGACCCTCGTTAAAAGGTTCCCACTCCAGATTTACGTAACCGTACTGATGTAGCAGCTGCATTTCCTGGTTAAACATGAGGCGGTAACTGCTGTCGCTGTCGTGGAAATAATCGGGGTAATTACGGGAATTAACTTTAAGGAAAGTGCGCCGCGGGCTTTTTTCAGCTGATGCGTAATCTTTGCGGTTTTCGTATTTGTCCACCAGATCCTTTAAAGTTTCTTCCTGGACTTGGCTGAGCATCATGTTCCCACAACCTTAAACGTATTATAGGGTGAAACGCCCCTATGGGTAATAGACCTAAGTAATATTTAATCTATTTCCTCTACCAGCTCCTTGCGGGTCACCCTTTCAATGAAGCTGTGGAAGTCTTCCCGCAGTACCGCC
>CAZXDQ010000301.1:0-2837 GCA_964639405.1 uncultured Syntrophomonadaceae bacterium
CGCTTTTTAACGGCCGAGGTAGTAATAATTAATGTTTATATTACAGGGAGCTAGCCTCCTTAGAGCTTTAATAAGTTTTTCTATATAAAAGAGAGTTTTCCTGCCGTTAATTTTTTCTAGTTTTGCACCAATCTGCCCGTCACAAGGTTTGGGAGGAAGCTTTATCGGCAAGGTGCTCTGTGTTAAACTATTTAATGATAGAAAAGATAGATAGGAAAATGTTGATTACTATAAGAAAGAACAGGAGGATAATTAATGAAACCAAAACCTGAAAAAAAGCCTTCACGTCCTTACTTTGCTTCTGGTCCTTGTGCCAAGCCTCCCCAGTTTACCCTGGAAGCTTTGTCCCGGGCTCCCCTGGGGCGCTCTCACCGCAGCCAACTGGGTAAGTCTCGTTTGTATCAGTCTATTGTCAAGACTAAGGAGATTTTGGGCATCCCTCCAGAATATTTGGTAGGGATTGTCCCCGGCTCTGATACGGGGGCTATTGAAATGGCCATGTGGAACTTGTTGGGAGAAAGACCGGTAGAAGTCGTCTATTTTGATTCTTTTGGCAAAAATTGGGCTAAGGATATCCAGGAACAACTTGAGCTGGAGGAAGTGGTCCTTCACTCTTCCGACTATGGTTATTTGCCACCCCTGGAGGAAGTTGATTGCGATAATGACGTGGTCTTTACCTGGAACGGCACTACCAGCGGGGTAAAAGTACCGAATGGAAACTTTATACCAGATGAGCGCAAAGGATTAACCATTTGCGACGCTACTTCCGCCGTTTTTGCCATGGAAATCCCCTGGGATAAATTGGACGTAGCTACTTTTTCCTGGCAGAAAGTATTGGGGGGAGAAGCAGGCCACGGTATGCTGGTTTTGTCTCCGCGGGCGGTAGAACGCTTAAAGAACTATACACCCCCTTGGCCTATTCCCCGCGTCTTCCAGCTGAAAAAGAACGGTAAAATAAATTACGATATTTTTGAGGGCTCTACTATCAACACTCCTTCTATGTTGTGCAACGAAGATTACCTCCACGCTCTAAATTGGGCGGAATCCATAGGGGGTTTACCTGCCTTAGTAGAAAAAAGCCAGCAGAATCTACAAGTGGTAGAAAACTTTGTTGACCGGCACTCCTGGGCGCACTTTTTAGCAGAAGATGCTTCTATCAGGTCTAATACCAGTGTATGCTTGACCCTGGATCTTTCTCCGGACCAGGTAAAAGAGATCATCCAGTTGATGGAAGAGGAGCAGGTAGCTTATGATATCGCTTCTTACCGAGATGCCCCGGCAGGATTGCGCTTCTGGTGCGGCGCTACCGTTGATGCCGAAGACCTGGAAATAGCCTTGCAGTGGCTGGAATGGGCTTATCACCAGGTGCAGGGTTAATTTCCAACTCTGCCCTATTTATTTGCATCAAAAAAGTGGACAAGAATAAATTTTTCCAGCGGGAAGGAATACCGCATCGATTTGTTGAACTATTTCTATAGTTTAGTCTCGTGAAAAAGTTGAGAATGAAGTGATTATTTATGCATGGTGTATATTAACAATTATTTGACCATCCAATACTGGTTTACTTGGTTTTGGAAGGAGGTGATTTTGGTTGAGTAAGCTGATTGCTGTAGATACCCGTAAATGCGTGGCCTGTAAAACCTGTGAATTAGAGTGTGCAGTAATTCATTCCCGCAGTGGAGAACTATTTCAGGCCCTGCAAGAAATTCCCCCTCCTGCCAAAAGGATCTTTGTTGAAGCCCACCAGGAAGTGAACGTTCCCTTGCAGTGTCGTCACTGCGAAGATCCCCCTTGTGCCAAGATTTGCCCCACCAGCGCCATTACCAAAAATGCTCCCGGTGAACCGGTGCTCCTTAATGAAGAAAAATGTATTGGCTGCAAGTACTGCCTTTTGGTTTGCCCCTTTGGAGTAGTAGTTTTGCGGCACAGCGACGGCGCTTTAATTAAATGCGACTTGTGTGTGGGTGCCGATGAGGGGAGAAAAACTCCCCGCTGTGTGGAGAGCTGCCCTACCCAAGCCCTGCGTTACGTATCTCCGGAGGAGTTAGCCCAAGAGAAAAGGAGGGAATTTATGGTAGAGTACCTGCCTTAGTGAACTCTACCATAGATAGGCTATGAATAAAGAAGCCGAAGCCAGCGAAAATTTGCAGACCCCCGCATTTCAAAATATAATAAGCCGTTATCGACAGCAGAAGGATTTGGATCACATTGCCCTTTTGCAAGAAATTCAGGATTATTACCGCTACCTGCCTCCAGAAGCTTTAAGGGCCTGCTCTGAAGAACTGGGAATTCCCCTCAACCATTTGTACAGTATAGCCACTTTTTACAGTTGTTTTTCCCTGCTTCCCAAAGGAAAGTATCAAATCCAGGTGTGCATGGGGACAGCCTGTCATGTGAGGGGCGCTCCTAAAATACTGGAAAGGATTTCCCAGAAACTCCACCTCCAGCCGGGGGGAACCGATGCTGATTTAAACTACACTTTAGAAACAGTAAATTGTGTAGGAGCTTGTGCCCGGGGGCCTTTAGCGCTAATTAATGAAGAGTATTACGGAAACCTAACCATGAGTGAGGTAGACACCCTTTTGAATAGAGAAGGGGAGGGAGACCATGAACAGAATAGAGAATCCCGATGATCTGGAAAAAATGAGGTCGTCAATTTTGGAAAGTTCTTCTTCCCAGCATCCCAGGATTTTAGTTTGTGGTGGAAGTGGTTGCGCTGCTTCGGGAGCTGCAGAATTGATAGGAGCCCTGGACGAAGAACTGGAAAAGAAAGGGTTAAAGAACCAGGTTCAGGTGAAGAAAACCGGCTGCCACGGTTTTTGCGAGCAGGGTCCGGT
>CAZXDQ010000302.1:0-2824 GCA_964639405.1 uncultured Syntrophomonadaceae bacterium
TATTCTTCAAAATAAACTTTGTCTATAGTGCCGCCTATAAAGAGCTCTACTGACATAATACGAAAGACTTGAAGTTCCCTTCCCATAATAATAATTTCTCCACCACGAATTCCCACCCGAATTTTCTCCTGAGTGTACTCAATAATTCCCCGGTGGTTCTCAATCAGCAATTTTTTGTTCCCAATAAAAGTCATACGGGGCAAGTTGAGTAAAATATCCTCAGGAAGTTCAAACAGCTCCGCTAATATTTTTTTCCATTTTGGGGCTTCAGGCTTATTCCGTTTTTTCACCGGAAGTTTCCTTTCGCGCTAGCAGTAATTTCTCTAGCAGTACTATGGGAGACAAGGGGAGGTTATGACAAAAAGTAATTTTTCCGTCTGATAAAATTAAATGCATTTACTTAAGCTATAGTTGGTGTGTATGGCGATGTGCGACCTTTAAGTGAGTAATTCAGACAAAAAGAAAACCCGGAATGTTTATCTGCTTCCGGGCCTTACATAACATTTGAAAACGGGGGAATTAAATGCTATATGGTTACTGATTATCTTTAGTGAGAATGCCTACTGCTACGAGGCTGCCTACTCCGAGGCGGCCCCAATATTTCTTTCCATACAAATCCTTTTACTACTTCGTTCCCTGTAAAATTAAGTAAGGTATTAGCCGAACTTCTATCTATACCCTGCCTTCTTTTACGAGAAGCGCTAGTCTTTAACCGGTCAAATTCTCCTGGAGCCTCTTCCCCAGGAGCATCTACGTTTGCGGTGGCACGCTCTGGAGAACTATTCACTTTATAGTTGGACGATTCAGGATGGCCTGCCTCTCCTTCGCGATGGAAAATCTGCGGTGTTTCTTCCCAGACATCCCTCGGTTGGTATTCGTATTTTTCCCGGTAATCAAATCCCGAAGGAGTATCTTCTTCTTCGCCTCCCAGCAGCACATCCTCCCGTCCACCTTCGGAAGGAAAGGGGCTTCTAGTGGTACCTTTTTGACGACGACCACCTGATAGAGCATTCAACAAGTTGATCACGATAATAACAACAATCAGAATAAAGAGAGATTCCACATTATCCCTCCTAGCAAGCCCAAATTATTCGCTCTCTTCTTCGTATTCCTCTTCTTCTTTGGTCATTTTGCCAATAGTTTCTCTCATCTCGGTATCGGCCATAATATTCTTGAGATTATAATAATCCATAGCACCTATTTTGCCCTCTCTGAGAGCATGTGCTAAAGCGCGAGGAACTTCAGCTTCTGCTTCAACCACCTTGGCCCTCTTCTCTTGGACAGAAGCTTTCATCTCTTGCTCGTGAGCTACTGCCATGGCACGACGTTCTTCCGCCTTGGCTTGCGCAATTCGTTTGTCGGCATCAGCCTGATCCGTCTGTAATTGAGCACCAATGTTCTTACCCACATCCACGTCGGCTATATCGATGGATAAAATTTCAAAGGCGGTACCAGCATCAAGGCCTTTATTCAAAACCGTTCTGGAAATAATGTCTGGATTTTCCAGCACATGCTTATGATACTCCGAGGAACCAATAGTGGTAACAGTTCCTTCACCAACCCGGGCTATAATAGTTTCTTCGCCGGCGCCTCCCACCAGGCGGTCGATGTTGGCCCGGACAGTAACCTTAGCCTTGGCTTTAACTTCAATTCCGTTCATAGCCATAGCTGCCACCACCGGAGTTTCGATCACCTTGGGATTAACGCTCATCTGAACAGCATCAAAAACTTTTCTTCCAGCCAGATCAATAGCAGCAGCACGCTCAAAAGAAAGAGGAATGTCCGCTCTCTGGGCTGCTATCAAGGCGTTGACAACCCGGTCCACATTACCTCCTGCCAAATAGTGCCCCTCCAGCTTGTTAGCCGACAGGTCAAGACCCGCTTTATTGGCTTTAATCAAAGGGGCCACTATCCTGGCGGGGATAACTCGCCGGAAACGCATCCCTACCAGTGTGAAAAGACCAATTCTAACACCGGCAGCGTATGCAGAAATCCATAACCCCAGAGGAATGATACTAAAGAAGATTACCAAGACCAAAATAGCCAGCACCGCTATAATTAGAACCAAAAGCAAAAACCCGGTATCCATAATTAAACGCCTCCTTGTAAAAGTATCTCCACAAAACTATACCTTGATCACGATTGCCTTAATCTGCCTCGGGAATCTCCCTTACCACTACCCTAGTTCCTTTCACCTCTACTACTTTTACCTTAACCCCCCTTGCGATAAAGTCCCCTTCGCTAACCACATCCACTCTCTCCCCTTCAATGAGAACAGAGCCCGCTGGACGTACCGGAGTAAGAGTTTCTCCTGTTTTATCCTTCAAGTATTGCTTATCTGGAGGTGCCACATAACCACTCTCCTGGTTTTCCGCATCCTCCAGAATAAAACGCCGCAAGATTCCTCTGCGAGACAGGAAACGCAAGGCAAAAAAGGTTACCACACCCGCCAGTAGTAAGGCGACTCCCAGCATGCGAAGACCTGCCTCAGCGGTGGATGCCGCCAGAACAATAGAAGCCAGGGTAAGGATGAGCCCTCCTATACCAAACACACCAAAACCAGGCATAACAGCTTCTACTACCATTAGTATTACCCCAACCACAAATAAAATGATAACTTCGTAACCTGCTAAGTCACCTACGATATGACCTCCAAAATAGAGACCGAAGGACAATATGCTTATGGCACCAGCTATGCCGAAACCAGAAGTTAAAATTTCCAGAACCAGCCCCCCCAGGCCCAAAGCTAATAGTAGCGTGGCCACCACTGGATTGGTAGTCCAGGAAACTAGAGCATCAGCCGGTGCAGGGCTTTTCTCCCTCA
>CAZXDQ010000303.1:0-2820 GCA_964639405.1 uncultured Syntrophomonadaceae bacterium
CAGGAATATTCGAATCCATGGAACTGTTAGGCAGAATATACGGAATTGATCTGGCCCTGCTTCCTATTGGCAGCGTCTTTACTATGGATCCTTTGCAAGCCGTATACGCCTTAAACCTGCTTAAACCTAGATTTGCTATACCTATGCATTTTGGCACTTTCCCCATTCTAGTGCAAAGGGCTGATCATTTCATCGAATTAGCTAAAGAAAAAGCCCCGGCTGTAGAAGTGGTGGCCCTGGAGCCTGGAAACACTTACCACATAAATTAGCTCTAGAATAAATCGAAAGGCATAATTTTTAATTTGGGTTTTATCCCAGCTTTCCCGTGGTTTGATGCGGGGAAGCTATTTTTTTGAATAAATTTCCTTCCAGATTATTTTTCAATCAGGGGGTTTAATTCTTTTTTAACGTATTATATATTTTTAATCGGAATACTCAAATACTTACTTTTACAACGAGGAGGGAGTAATATGTTTAACCACCGTACTTTCTTCAAATTATGCGGGTTAATGTTAATTTTAGCGGTAATCTTTCTATTGCCAGCCTGCGAACCAACCGAAGAGAATGGGGAAGAGGAGCCTGCAAACGGTGACGCCAATGAAGAAACTAACGACGCTCAGCCAGCAATACCTTTTACCGGCGAAGAAGCCCTATCGGGAGAAGTCAAGGAATTTCCCCATGACTGGGAAGGGCAGCCAGCTTACTTAAACTTCTTTTCCTTGACCTGACCTGCTTGTATAGAAAAAACGCTGCAGTTGCAGCCAAAATCGGAAACATATCAGGATGAAGGATTAGTGTTCTTAACCATAACTCCCGACGAAGAAACACAGGTGATGGAATTTTGGGAGGAAAATAACCTTACCAGTAAATTGATATTGGATAAAGAGGGAAGTATTTTCGAAAAATACCAGGTAGAAGGCATCCCCATGGGGGCTTTTATAGATGAGGACGGTAATTTAGTGGATATAAGTTTGGGTTGGCAGAACGACCCTTTAGAAGAATGGGAGCAAAAAGCTAAAGCACTATTGGACAACCAATAATAAAAATACCTGGAGGCTTGGTTTCCCTCGGATTATCATTTCCCCTCCGTTAAATTAACGTATACAGCAGGTAACTTGACACTAATGTAGAAGTAAAAATGTAGAAGTAAAGATGATGTAGAATAAAAACAAGGTTACCAAATGAATTAACCAAAGCCCCCCTAAAGAAGCGAGGTTCAAAAATGAAACATCAAGCTTCGGATAGAATAATTTGTGCTCTGGACTATGCCCAACCACAGCATGCCCAAGAGCTAGTGAAAGAGTTGGAAGGGCTGGTAAAGTTTTTTAAGGTGGGGATGCTTTTACAGTTCACCGGTGGCTTGGATTTCATTAATTGGCTCCGGAACAGAAACCACCATATTTTTTTGGACATGAAATACTATGACATACCAGAAACCGTAGCCAGCGTGGTAAAAGAGGTGGCCAACATCGGAGTAGATTTTTTAACTATCCATGGTCACTCACGGGTAATTGCCCAGGCAGCTGAAGCAAAAAAGGGAACTTCTTTAAAACTTATGGCTGTCACCGTCCTTACCAGCATGGATGTAGAAGATCTTCCGGGGGGGAATGATTACAGTAAAGTGGAAGAATTAGTGCTAAAAAAAGCCCAGGATGCCTTGGAAAACGGGTGCGACGGGGTCATAGCTTCTGGCAATGAAGCAGCTGCTTTAAAAAGAAATCTACCACCTGAATCTATCTTGATCACGCCGGGAATTCGTTCTACCCAAGGTTCTATCAATGAACACAAAAGAGTTATGACAGCTAAAGAAGCTATTGCCAACGGGGCCGACTACCTGGTAATAGGCCGCCCCATAACTGAATCTCACCAACCCCGCCAAGCTGCAGCTGCTTTTATAGAGGAAATTGAGGAAGCATTGAGCTAAACTCATAATTAATAACTACAGCTTTTAATTATGGAGGTGGAAATATGTCCAGGGAAGTTCCCTACACAGAAATAAGGGTAGGAGACACTGCCGAACTTAGCAAAACCATTACCGAAAGTGATATCCAGCAATTTGCTGGTATCAGCATGGATTTTAATCCGGTCCATATAAATGAGGAATTTGCCAAACAGACGCCGTTCCAGGGAAGAATCGCCCATGGCATGCTCACTGCCAGCTTAATATCTGCAGTAATTGGAACTAAGCTGCCAGGAGAAAATACTATATACCTGGGGCAAACTTTAAATTTTACCTCTCCAGTGTATATCGGGGACACCATAACCGCTAAGGTAGAAGTCAAAGAAAAAAAGGATAAAGGGAAAATTGCTTTAATTACTACAGCATTTAACCAAAGGGGAAAAACTGTGTTGGAGGGAGAAGCAACCGTTAAAAAAGACTAAGAGCCTTTACAGCTCATAATTGCCGTGATATAATACACTCGAAATAAAAGAGCAAAGGGCTTAAAAACTTCAATTTATTTATCAGTTCCTATATTTTTAAGCAACTAAGCCGAAGTGGCGGAACTGGCAGACGCGCGCGACTCAAAATCGCGTGGGTTATCCCGTGTGGGTTCGAATCCCACCTTCGGCACCAGGAATGAGCACACCTGAATGGTATTAAGGTGTGTTCTATTTTTATAGATAACAGAACTCCCCTCTAAGGTGTAACTTTATAGGTGAAATAATTTAAATAATCCATTTGCCTTGTGATGAGCTTCCTTTTATGCTAAAATATCAATTGTGCGAAACAAATGCTAACATTATTTATTATACGGAGGGTAATATTATGGCCCGTGTTTGTGAAATATGCGGCAAGTCAAAAGATACCGGTCACCAAGT
>CAZXDQ010000304.1:0-2806 GCA_964639405.1 uncultured Syntrophomonadaceae bacterium
AAACAAGCCCATAGCGGACTTTCATCCGCCTATGGCAGGCGTACCTACATAAAAGCCCCGGAAATACTCTCCCGGGGCAAAATATCTTGATCTTGGGTTTTATTGTCACTAAATATTCACCGTCTTTTTGTTGAACATGCAAATTCACGCCTACTTTTCTACTCCCCCTACTCTATAAACTCTATCGTGTGCATCACTTCCTCAGATACCACGGCTTCACCGCCAAAGACAGAAACCTCTCCCAGGCCTTCCTCTTGACTGAAGTAGTCCTCTGCCTCACCCGGCAGTTCATCCTGAGCAGTCAAAAGCATGGGAGCGTCCTGAATAGCAGCATATACACCACCGCTTAAAGCATCGGGGAAATCATCACCGGTAGCTAAAGTAGCAGTATCGGGCGAAGTGAAAAATTCTTCTGCTACCTCCACGGCCGTTTCCCAACGGTTAGCTCCGGCAATCCGGGAGTCACTGCCAGCTTCCGCTTTAACCTCCGGACTCACTACCGCTTCCCCGCCAACAACGTGGATATCGCTCAACTGGTTATCCTCAATATATTGAGCAGTATCATCACTCAAAGACTCTGGGTGGGTAAGCAGGATAGGAGCACCTTGGGAGGCCGCAACCCCTGAGGTAGCCACCGCATCGGCAAAACCGGTGCCGGTGGTTAAAAAAGCCTCTCCGGGGTTACCGGGAAGTTCTTCGGCTATGGCTATGGCCGTATCATAGCGATTGGCACCCGCCAGTCTTTCTACTGCATAACCGTCATTTTCCAGCTCATCTTCCACCTCTTCAGAAATAGCTGCCTCACCACCCAGGACATATACGGTGTCTCCTTCCGTCAGTAGCCGGTCAATTTCGGAAGCAGTGTCACTATGCAGGCTGTTAGAGGGAGTTAAAAGTAGCGGGCCGTCCTTGGCATAGGCCAGGGGAACTCCGGCCAGGGCATCGGGGAAATCATCACCACGAGCCAAGACTACCGCATCGGCACTATCGGGGAAGGAGGCCTGGCTTATTTCTACCGCCGTTTCGTAGCGATGATCTCCGGAATGACGGTCGGTTTCAATTCGGGGGTCTATTTTGCTGAAGTTAGCTACCAGTTCCCGGTCTTGTTCCACTTCAAAGGCATATTCGGAATTGGTGCTTACTTCTTCGCCATCTTCAGTCCAGTTTACAAATTCACATCCTTCAGCCGGATCGGCTTCTATGTTGACCTCTTCACCCTCTTCATAGGTACCTGCCCCTTCTACCTCACCGCCTTCTTCCGGGTTAGCTGTTAATTCCAATTCGTACTCAAGTTCTGAGCTAGTTTCTTCTGGTCTTAAATCAAACCAAACTCCACCTAAATATCTATCCTTAACCGCTACAGGTGCTGAATCATCTTTATCTACCATGAAATACGTCCATCCCACATGTTCTGCACCTTCATACATATCTTTTGATAGGTCAGGGTTAAGACCAGATATTGTAAAAAATTTATCATAAACCACACCTCCTTCACTTACAGCTTCAAATTTAGCATGATTTAAACTATAGGGCTCTTCTTCCACATCAGTAATTCTCACTCCGAATAATGCTAATATATACTCCATACCTGCATCTGGTGGAGAATTAAATTGACTGGCTGCCTTCACTTTACTCCATGCTTCCTCCCCTGAAACTACATCTATCATTTGAATTTCATACCTGAATTTCCCCTCCAAAATTGACTCACCTTCTACACCTATAGGTTCATCTAACCCTAACGGATTGGTTCTGGTAGGCTCCTCAAACCCTAAAGTATTGGTCCCAGAACTACTTTCTCCACTCATCGCTTCTTCTCCAGGCGAAGCAATCAGCAAAAACAAAATCACGAACCCCAACATCAACACCTTGGTTAAACCTACTTTAACCTTCAAATTTTCTTTAACACCCATTTTAGAACCTCCAGAATAAATATCTTGGTGGGGATGAACTTCCCCCGAAAAAGCAAAAAGAAAACCACCTTTCGGCTTCTTTTCCTGGCACAACTAAAGCTATTCTAACGGTTCGCCTATAGATATTCTTCTTAATTTATTCTACTCCTGTCCATATATTTCCTGCTAGCTGTTAAAATCTTAACATAATTGTATAAAAAGGTAGTTTCCTACTTCTCACTCAGAATATTACCCCCGCTAACAGTTCCCAATACCAACCCTAAAGTGAACTTTCCCAGCCTGGTTACCCCCCCCCACCGGGCATACAAAAAAAGCATGGGCCAGAAAGAAAATCCTCCAGCCCATGCTCTATAAGCCACCCTTCTTAAGATCACCCTACTCCTTCAGCAGAGCAGCCACTTCCTCGCCGAAACCGTATTTCCGCAGAAACTCGATCAGGGCCACCTCATAAACCTCACGTTGAGTAATATTTTTCTCTTCGCTAAAGTCTTTGACCAGCTGATCCACCTTATGCGACATGTGAACACTTTTGGTTATACAAAAACCGCCTACCATGTAACGCGGGATCTTGGCAGGCCCCAGATCCGCATCCAGTAGCTGCTGCAGTCGGTCAATGTTTTGAGCCAACCATTGCACTGCTTCCTGGTGGGAAACCATTTCCCCTGAATTAGCAGTAGTCTCACCGTTGCCTTCTCCTTCCGGGGCAGTCTTCTCTGCCCCGGAAGCTTCTTCTTTGCCCATGGTGTCGTCTCGGACATAGTTGCCCACACCTGAGTTCCACCGGTAGCCTTTGCCTTCCATATAGGAACCCATCTCCCGATAATCGCTAAATTTCAGAGTACTGGCCACTTCCTTGATATCCATGCCCTTTTTAAGCAGGGCTATTACCCGATCGG
>CAZXDQ010000305.1:0-2801 GCA_964639405.1 uncultured Syntrophomonadaceae bacterium
AAACAGGTACTTCATCATGTTCATCAGCAGCCCCGTAAAATCTCGAGAATAAAAAGTTAAGATGAACCCCAGCAGGGAGTGGAAAAGTGCTACCAGCAGCACCCCTACCAGTAGAATTCCTAAATGGAGGTCTATTTCCTTGTAGAAATAGGCGTAGCAGTAAAGGATCAACAGGGTAACCACACTACTAAAAACAGTGGTGAGGGATTTGGATAGACTGTATTCGACTTTGCTTACCGGGGAAACCAGTAGGGTCTTAATACTCCCTTCCTGCCTTTCAAAAAACATAACTGCCCCAACAAGGATTATGGCCATAGAAGTAGCGTCAATGAATATCAGCAAGGGAAAAATCAAGGTGATATCTTGGATATCAATAAAATACAGGATCGCTATCCACAGTAAGGCCGCCGCCAGACTGGCAGTAAGGATGTGGTATTTGCCCATGCGCTGCAAATCGCCTGCAAGTAATATTCCTAAACGACTAGTCATTTCTTTCCACCCCGGTCACCTGGATAAAAATATCGTCCAGGGTAGTTTCTTTACTGTGAATAGTGATAATCTTCCGGTTTTGCACGATATCCAGAAATTCTTGACTCTGCCCCAGGGTGTCCAGTTCAAATTCGTCTTTACGGGTGACCCCGTTGAAGTAATATTCTACTTCCACTATTCGTTCACCATGGCGGAGCTTGAGGTTCCTGGGAATATCTATTTCTTTAATGGTGCCGTCCACCATAAAACTAACTCGGTCACACAGCTCTTCTACGTCGTTCATCAGGTGGGTGGTAAGCAGCACGGTCCCTCCTTCTTCTTTGAACTCCCGAATAATTTGTTTGACCGTGCGGGCATTTTTGGGATCCAAGCCTATGGTAGGTTCATCTAAAAACAACATGCGGGGGCGGTTAAGAAGAGCCCGAACCAGGTTGAGCCTTATCTTCATCCCCTTGGAAAATTCGCTTACTTTCTGGTCCCTGGCTTCAAAAATGCCCAAACGCTGCATGAGGGAGTCTGTGTCCCCCTGCCGCCGGTAGAGTTTTTTAAAGAAATCAATATTTTCCCGGGCAGTAAGCTTGGAAAAATGCACCGGCACCTCAAACCCCACCCCGATTTCCTGGTAGAATTCCCTGCCGTAAGATTTTAAGTCCCTGCCGTGGTAAAAGACCTCTCCGCTGTATCCGCTTAACAGCTTGACCAGAATTTTTTGAGTGGTGCTTTTTCCCACACCGCTGGGACCCAACAAACCGAAAATTTCCCCCTCCTTGAGGTCAAAAGAAAGTCCCTTGATGGTGTTCTCTTGATTGTGGGGATATCTGAAGGTCAACTCCTTTACTTGAAACATAGGTTCTCCTCCTTCCCAGGACAATCCCAACTACTCCCCAACTTACTTTTTGGTTTTTTTGACTTGCTTCTAACATAGAGCTTTTTTAGGTAGAAGTCAATCTAAATTGGTAAGTTTATTTCCTACCATTCTATTTGCCATTATAATATTTGCTATGGACGTTTAAACTAGCATAAATTAATAAAGCTGGGATAAAGTCTTATTCAAAAATGTAATTAAAAAATCCTAAATCAAGATTATCCTGGAGCAATTACGAAGGGCCATAAACTACCTAATAATCATTCCCTCCCAAAATCGATTATCCCATTCCTTTTCTTCCCACCGGGAACTTTTAAGGCGCCAGTTTTCTTCTATTTGATATTTATGGATAACCAATCCTAAGGTAATGCAAACCACTGCTGCATCGGCTGCATCAATGCTGCCCAATTCCGATTCCATTTCCAGGTTAATTTGCAAACCAAATTTTTCCCAAAAAACATAGATTAGTTGCTCCAGGGAGTTGCTCCTGTACAAATGCAAATGCCTCCATGTGCAAGAAGGGTAAACTTCATACAAGCGGGAAACTGTTTTGTCAAAGTTATCAAAAGGAAAAACGGCATGGCCAAGACTTCGTAGATAATACAGGAATTTTAGCCCGGCATAAGTCATAGCCAACATGTTGGGGTTGTTTTGTTTAAGAGGGCTAAAAGCATTGACCGCTCCATCGGTGTGTCTACAGCAGTTTGAAGGCTCCCTGCACTTTATCTCACAGGAAATAGGCAAGGCAGCAGTAACCTCTCGGATAAAGCGATAGCGGGCAGCCTGGGAAGTATATTGCAGTAATTCCTCCCAGTTATTGAAATTTAGCTGAGTAAAAAGTTGCCGGGGCAATGAAAAGGGAAAGTCCAATCCCCAGGGGGCAGCTGAAGTGTGAATTACGTGGAAAAGATCAAGGCGGTCCTCGCAATGGATTATCCGTTTGATATTTATACTGGGGGGTTGCAAATCTCCTACAGCATAATATATTCCCTTGCTCGGGTTTTGAGCCCCGCTGAAATCAGCTCCGTAAATAAGCAAAAATAACCCCCCTTAAAAATTTATCTTCAAAACATAACTCAATTTTTCCCTTGAAAAATCATTGATTGGTCAGGCATTTGAGGGCGTGCCCAAAATAATAAAATAAGGTTTACAAAAATAAGAACTACAAAACCAGCCAGGCCTGTGGCGCCTACAATAAGCACGTTGACACCCTTTACGGGCAAAATAGCCAACCCCAGGGTAGCATTCAAGGAACCATGCAATACTGCTGCGGCAATAACTGAATCAGCTCGCACGGTAATGTAGGTAAAGAGGGGGGAAAGTAGAATACACCAGATGATCATCATTCCCACACCAATTACTTCGTATCCCGGGTAGTTATGCCCCATCAAAATCAGAGGCGCGTGCCAAAGACCCCATATAAAACCAATTATCACGGAAGATTTCC
>CAZXDQ010000306.1:0-2797 GCA_964639405.1 uncultured Syntrophomonadaceae bacterium
CTGCAATGTGGGCAAAATAATTTGCAGCCGCTTCTCGTAGTACTTCTTCTTCCTCGATGTCCACCTCAAAAGGTTCTCGCTCTGCCAGCTCTTGAGGAATGTCCTCCACAATCAGTTCCCGGCTGGCCTCGCTGTCTGCTCTCCAGATGTCTTCTTCTTGCAGGAAAAGATCTGGGTTTCCGTGGCAGGCGTTGCAAGCCTGGTTCTGGAAAGTTTCTCGCTGCACGTTATGGATCGGAGAGTACTTCCAATTGGATATTTCGTCAAAGTTGGGAAGTTCTCCGTTGAGTTCCTTAAAGGTATCTTCGGTGGTGGGAACGTGACGCAGGGGTATATAGTCGTAAGGGATCTCTTCCGTGGGTTCTGGATTTTCACCTATTTTAAAGATTAGCCGCTGGGTAGAAGTAGAAGTCAGGCTTCCGTCTTCTTCCACCGTAATGTGGCAGTCAAAACAGCTTTGAGCCTCGGAAGAATGACATACCTGGCAAGCCATGGTATCTTCGTCGTGAACCCGGTGGGCTTCAATAGGAGAGTCCTCGTCGTAAACCTCCTGGTGGCAGTCCTGACATTCAGGCAAAGTTTCCACTTCGAAGCGGCTCTCTTCTTTTTCTCCAGTTCCATGGAAATTGCTGGTAGGGTGGCAGTCGGTGCAGGTCATGTCATGTTCTTCGTAGTGAACGTCTGCCGTATCTCCCACATCGCCAATAAATTCGCCTGCTACACGGGCTCCGTGGCATCCGTAGCAGGTATCTTCCATGGGAGGTTCTCTGGTAAATTCGTGTTCAGAATGGAGGCCCCCGTCGTAAGCCTCTGGCCGGCTTACGTGGCAGGATCCGCAGGTAGCGTGACATTTGGAGCAGTCTTCGTCAAAAGCTTCCCGCAGGGGTTCTCCTTCTTCCAGGGCTCCGGGATGAGCAAAATCTTCCAGGGCGTTATACATGCCTTGAATTGTATAGTGGATGGCATCTTGGTAAGTATCGGCAATATCCCCATGGCATTCCGCGCAGGGCCCCTCCTCTAGATCTCCAGAAGGCCTGGCCACCAGATCCTGATGGGCCTCTTCCAGATCCATGGTGTCTTGTCCTCCATGACAGGTAATACATCCGTAGCGGCCGTGTTCTGATTCCAGAAAATCTTCATCTACCAAGAATTTTTCTTCTCCCTCTAACTGAGGGGCAGCTGGACCTCAACCTCCTCCTTCTCCGGGGTCACTCGGGGTGTATTCGGTGGCAATCACTTCTTCATCGGTATGGCAGGAAACACAGGACTCGCTGGAAGTATAGGGAACTACCCCGTCGCTGTACAATCCTAAAATAAAGAGGACAACTACGGTGGAGGCCAGTAAGTAGATTAAAACCCTGCGGCGCCTGGACAAAGGACTACCTCCTTTCTGAACTTTAAAACATTATTTAACCCCTGGTTAGTATTCGGAATATATATCCTTAATCCCTTTAGCATATTTAAAATACCTAATTCGCACCCCAGAAACGGATAAAAAAATCTCGCTGCCGGCAGTTGTTTCCCGTGAACAATATAACTTTCACGTATACTAAATATTGATTGCTTTCTGGCTTACTATAAAAATTATTATTCTAGAGGTTATTTAACTAATTTATAGCAAAAATCTTGTTGCTTGTAAATACTCTTGTGTTATAATATGAACAAATATTTAATTAATTTCGCCGGCGTGGGGTGAGATTGCGGGTTGTGCATATTTTTCATTAATACTAAAAGATATGATCCTTTAGCCGGAAGGTTACCGGGCCCTTGTTTTTTATGGCCCTTCCTTAGTTCCCGGATGGAGAGCTTAATATGAAAGCATACCTAATAGTATAGAAATAGTATAGAAATGGATGAGTTAGGGGTAATTCAGTTAAGGCCGCCGGGCATCCAGATAATTAACCTTAACTTTGTCGGGGGATCACCTTATTCGATAGCAGTATCTTTGTACGGTAAGTTAAGAGGAGGAGGGTGTAGAGAGTAAGGATGAAATGGCTCAAGGGGCTGGGGTCAAAGAAAAAATACCTAATAGCGGGGGTCTTGCTCTTAGGGTTTGGGGCTTTCTCTATTCACGCTCTTAGCGCCAGCATGACGCCTTATGTGAATTTTGAGGAGGCTCGCGGCGCTGCCGATAGTGTGCAGGTAAAGGGCTATTTAGTGGAAGAAGACCAGGTTAGTTACCATCCGGAAACTAATCGCTTAATGTTTACCATGGAAGATGAAGAAGGAAACTTTGCCCAGGTGGAATACAAAGGCACCAAGCCCGACAACTTTCTTCACGCGGAAAGTTTGGTGGTAGTAGGCAGTTTTCAGAGCCGCTCTTTCCAGCAGCAATCCGGGGAAGCGCAAAACCAAGATGAATCGAGCCGGGAGGAGGTTTTCCTGGCAGAGGACTTGCTAGTAGAGTGCCCTTCCCGCTATGAGGAAGAAGCAGGGGACAATTCTTTTGAGCAATAACAGGGAGTTTTTTATGGTTATTTAGGGTATGGCTATTTAGGTATGACATGGTGATATAAAGGGAAGCTCTTCTAGGTCCTGGTTTGATCGGGGCTTAATCGATATTTTAATTAGTGCATTACCACCTGAATAAATAGGGTTTACGCTATTAGAAGCTCAGAAGCCAATTAAAAGGACACATGAATCATAACAGGAGCTTAGATGGAAGCAGGTGAAGCAGAATGGTGGGTGAAGCCGGGATTACCTTAGCCCTGGTGGCTTCTTTGGGTAGTATGGCAGCCTTTTTGCTGTACGCCTGGGGTCGGGATAAGTTCCGCCGACCGGCGTACATACTATTTTA
>CAZXDQ010000307.1:0-2792 GCA_964639405.1 uncultured Syntrophomonadaceae bacterium
GGACTTATAGGGAGTTAAAAAACGACTCTGTATAATCTTTATTTTGGGTCAGGTTTATGTTATTCTTGGTCTTAGTAAGTAAGCTAATAGTTTGCATAAAGAGATATTTTATGGAACTTACTTTTTAATTTTAAGGCTAGGCTGCAAAATTTATTGTGTTATCGAGGAAAAAGAAAGCGTCAATAATCGTATTGGTGTAAAAAGAATCGTATAAAGGCAATTGCAAGGAGGTTTCACCATGGCTAAAACCATAGCTGAGATTAACCAAAGGATCAGCCAGGGGGAGGCAGTAGTAGTTACTGCTGAAGAAATGATTTCAGAGGTAGAAGAAAAGGGAGTTAGTAAAGCGGCAGAAGAAGTAGATGTGGTAACTACAGGAACTTTTGGCCCCATGTGTTCTTCTGGAGCATACTTTAACTTGGGTCACACTACTCCTAAAACCAAGCTGGGCGGGGGCCGGGTATGGTTAAATGAAGTTCCAGTTTATACTGGGTTAGCAGCGGTTGATTTGTTCTTGGGTTCCACCGCCGTTCCCGACAATGACCCCCGAAATAGAGATCACCCAGGGGATTTTCGTTATGGAGGGGGGCATGTTATAGAAGAACTGGCTTCAGGAAAGGAAGTAAAAATTGTAGCAGAAGCATACGGCACTGATTGTTATCCCCGCCGCCGGTTGGAGAGTTATATGGATTTGTCCTCGGTTAACGAAGCGGTTCTTTTTAATCCTCGTAACGCTTATCAAAACTACGCGGTAGGAGTTAACAAATCATCCAGGACCATCTACACCTATTTGGGAATATTGAAGCCTGAAATGGGTAACGTTAATTACTGCAGTGCCGGTCAGCTTTCCCCTTTGCTGAATGATCCTTACTACCTTACCTTAGGCATGGGGTCTCGAATTTTTCTCGGAGGGGGAGTAGGTTACGTGGTTTGGCATGGAACTCAACATAACCCCAGCGCGGCAAGGAATGAAAAAGGAATACCCCAGGGTCCTGCTGGGACTCTGGCCGTAATGGGAGACTTGAAAGGGATGGATGGCAATTGGCTCAGGGGCACCTCTTATATTGGTTATGGCACTACTTTAACTGTGGGACTAGGAATTCCAATACCGGTATTAAACGAGGAAATTTGCCGATACACTGCGATAAAAGACGAAGAAATCTATGCTCCTTTGATTGATTATAGCCATGATTTTCCTCAGGGAACTGGAAATATCTTGGGCAAAGTTAGCTATGCAGAATTAAAAAGTGGAAAGGTAACAATAGAAGGTAAAGAAGTTCCTGCTGCGCCCCTATCTAGTTATTATAAAGCCAAAGAAATTGCTGGCACTCTTAAAGATTGGATACGGCAAGGGGAATTTTTCCTTACGGAGCCCGTACAAGGGATTCCAGACCCCGATTCGGGCCACCGGCCTGGATCCTTTAAAGAGAAACCCCTTTAATTTTAATACTGAGCCTGCTTTTTTTGGAGAAAGCAGGCCTTTTTATTATCCTGAAATTATTACTTTTAGGGAGGTGAAATAAATGCTGGTAGAAATTAGCGTGGTGCCAGTAGGTGCTGGAGAGAGTGTTTCGGGAGCGGTAGCGGAAGTGATAGATATAATTGATAGCAGTGGAGTTGACTATATATTAACTCCTATGGGTACAGTTATAGAAGGAGATTGGGATAAGACTATGAAATTAGTGAAACAATGCCATCAAAAAGTGAGAGAATCCCATAACCGAGTTATTACCTCTATAAAAATTGATGATAGAGAAGGAACTGAAAAGCAACTGCAAAGGAAAGTAGAAGTAGTGGAGGGAAAAATAGGGCGTAGGATTTCTAGAACATAAATCAAGGTTAATATTTTCACTATAAGGAATAAATTGCTCTATCAACCAGCAACTATAGCTTAGCTTTAATCATGGCTGGGGCTTTCTTTTACTTTCTTTATGGCTTTAATAACTGTACTGAATACATCCAAATTTTTTTGCAAGGCTAAGAAGTCAGTTCTAGCATAGGAATCCCCTTTTTCTGTCACCACGTAACGGGGAGGAAGTTGGTTTAGAGCCAAAGCAGCAATATCAACTCGGCATTTTTCGCAGTCGCAGAACTCATAATTACCTTTAGCTTCATCAATAGCTTGAAAAACTGCTCCTTCCATTAGGTTTTTAAGTTTCATTTTTCCACCTTCCTTTATGATTTATGATTATGGTTTATTGCCATGAGTTAATAATATGTTAAGAAATCATTCACACTTTTTATTTATATGTTTAGCAAAGAAAAAGATTTTTATCATTTCCTACCGAGTAGAATTCGACAAAGATGTTATTCTACCTGCTTGATGCTGTGCAATTAAGGTTAATTAATTTAGGAAAAAGGAGTTAACCACCTCTTTACCAATGGATTAATATGTTGTACTTTAAAAGGTAACGGTTACCCTAGGTTTAGGAGGACGAAAATGGATAAACGGGAGCAGTTAAAAATTTTACCGGCAGTAGACCGTATTTTAAAAGAACCACCGGTTAAAGAGTTATTAAGTAGATTTCCCAGAAAGATGGTACTAAAGGAAACTCAAGATCTTTTGCAGAGTTACCGTGAGATGCTTTTAGAGGAAAGTGAAGCCTCAACAGCAATAGAATTGGATCTGTCTCCTGAAAAATTAGCTCAACAAGTTGTTCACCGGGTACTGCAAAGACAAGAGAGAAGCTTGAGAAGGGTAATAAATGCTACCGGAACTTTGATTCACACGAACCTGGGCAGGGCTCCTTTGGCTGATAGTGCTAAAGAGGCACTTTTGGAAGTTTATTCTG
>CAZXDQ010000308.1:0-2775 GCA_964639405.1 uncultured Syntrophomonadaceae bacterium
AGCAAAAAGAGGTGGAACGGTTGCTCCAGGAGTTAAGCTATCGTGCTGCCCGATACTGCGAAGAATTGTCGGTTAATGAAGGTATTTACGGGAGCATAGACCTCCAGATGGCCAAAGGTCAGTATAAGCTAGCTACTGCCAGCGTAGAACCTGAAATCACTGACGAAAAAGTTTTGGAATTGAAGAGAGCCCGTCATCCCCTGCTGGAAGATCCGGTGCCGGTAGACGTAGAGATAGGGGAATCTTGTCAAGTGCTGGTCATTACCGGCCCCAATACTGGTGGAAAGACAGTAACTTTAAAGACTATGGGGTTAATGGCAGTAATGGCCCAGTCTGGTTTGCATCTTCCGGTTTCTATTGGCTCTCGAATGGGAGTTTTTAAGGGAATTTACGCGGACATAGGCGATGAGCAGAGCTTGGAGCAGTCGTTAAGCACTTTCTCCGGGCACCTAAAAAATATCATTGAGATTTTAGAAGTGGCTAATGATCGCACCCTGGTGCTTTTAGACGAATTGGGTGCAGGGACGGATCCTTCTGAAGGGGCAGCTTTAGCTCGGGGGATTCTGCTGGATCTGTACCACCGGGGTTGTTTGGTGGCTTCTACTACCCATATTAATGAGCTTAAGCTTTTTGCCCAGGTGGAGGAGGGAATACAGAATGCTTCCATGGAATTTGATCAAGACACCCTTTCTCCTACTTACCGTTTGCTCCAGGGAGTTCCCGGGAAGAGCAATGCTCTGGCTATTGCAGAGAAATTGGGTTTGGATCCGTCAATTTTAGAACAAGCCCAGGAGTTTCTTGCCGGGGGACACCAGGAAGTTGAAGAAATGATCGGGAGTTTAACCCAAGAACAACAGAAGTTGAGGGCTGACAGCCAGGCTGCTGCTCAAGAAAGATACAGGATGGAAAAGCTCCATCAAGAGCTGAAAGAAGAGAGGAAAGAACTGAAACAGAAGCGGGAGGAGATGCTTAAAGAAGCCAGGCAGGAAGCCAGGTCAGTAGTAAAGAGGGCCAAAAAATCTGCCGATGAATCTCTCTTGGAGTTGCAAAAGCTGCAGGAAGAAATGAAGAATCAGCAAGCTTCAAGCAGTCAGGTCTTATCCCGGGGTGAGGAAGTTCGCCGGGAACTGAAAGAAGAATTGGAAAGTACTGCTGCAGAATTATCCGGGGACTATTATGAAGAATCAGAAGAAGCAGAACTTGAAGAAACCGACCTTAAGAAAGGCAACCCGGTATGGATAATCAGCTTGGGGCAGAAGGGGATTGTATTAAACTATCACCCGGATGAAGAAGAACTGCAAGTTCAGGTGGGGGCTCTCAAAGTAAACACCCAGGTGAAAGACGTAAAACCCCTTGGCAAAACCTCTTCTGACCGAGAAAATGAAGTTGTGAAAAAAAGCGGTTATTCCTTCCGCCGGGAATCAGCTAATGTTAAATCGGAAATAAACCTCCGGGGTCTCACCCTGCCGGAGGCTGTGGAAATAGTTGACAAGTATATTGACGACGCCCTGGTTAGCGGCTTGAATGAGGTGACCTTGGTTCATGGTAAAGGAACGGGAACCTTGCGCCGAGGCATTCACGAGTTTCTTCAAAATAGAGCTTGGGTAGAGGAATGTCGTTTGGGGGATGCTTCGGAAGGAGGTTCCGGGGTCACAGTGGTAAAACTGCGCCGGGATGACCAACAGGAAGAAGAAAGTAGTGGAGCTTAGAGGAAAAATGAGGTTAAAGTCGGGGGCAAGAACTATAATAGCTCCTATTTTATATAGCTTTTTGGAGAAAAGAAGATTTGCCAAAGAAAAAAGTCCTGGTTAAATCCAGGGCAATAAAAAAGCTTTCGCCGCACAGTAAACCAAAAGGCGAAAGCTTTCTTCATCAAAGTTAGTTCTATTTAATTGAAGAGTTTAAAACTCGTACTGATAAAGGATAGCCAGTTATCCCACCAGCGAGCAAGCATCGGGGTTCCGGGGTTTATACGAGAATTTTCCTCCTGCTCTGTTTGATCTGAGCTGTTCTCGTTTTGGTTATTGTTGTTTCCAGCATTGTTATTTTCTCCATCTCCGTTGTTATTATTGCTGTTTCCATTTCCTTCATCCTCTTCTTCCTCATCATTTTCCCCATTACCGTTGTCGTTTTCCCCGTTTTCATCGTTATCCTCTTCTTCTGGTTTTTCCGGTATAGTGATATCGGTAGTCAATTCGGATAGTTCCGTACCGTCGTCTAAGAGAGGAACCAGGCGGTAATAATACGTTTTTTCCCTGGTAAAGTCGTAATCGTCGTTATAACTTTTATCTGTTCCGGAAAGAGTGGCGATGGGATTGCCGAAATCACCGTCTCCTTCCCGGCGGTAAAGCCGGTATTCATCTAATATTCCATCTTCGTCCTCGTCAAGGTAAGGAGCTTCCCATTGCAACTCTACCAGTTCTTCTTCTTCCAGCCAACTGGCGGCAAAGTCGGTAGGAGTATAAATATCTTCATCGCAGTGGGTACACTCCTCTTCGGGGATATCATCTCCAGCATCTGGGGGGCCCCGGTTGGGGCCTCGATACCAGTTGCTGTCGGTAGTGATGAAGTCAGGTCGATCAAAGAATACCTGTTCCTCGATGTAATCATCGGGGCAGTAATCTCCTGGCAGATGGTACTCATCCCCAGCGGTGCAAACTTCTTGCTCCAGGTGCAACTCGCATTCATCTTGGGGGGTGGTTTCCGGCACGAACATTTCTGTAGAAACCGTTCCCGCCTCCTGACAGTGTTCGTTGGGTCTTTTACCCGATTTAG
>CAZXDQ010000309.1:0-2494 GCA_964639405.1 uncultured Syntrophomonadaceae bacterium
ATAGTAAGGGCCTACTTGGTGGGCAGATACGTGGAAACATTGAGTGAGTCTATGTATCTTTTGGGAGGAGGAATTTTTGTGATGGCCTTCACCTCTGGACTCTGGCCTCCTTTAGGCAGCTATCCCGTTCCTCTTTATCTGGGGCTAGTAATATTATGGATCACCCTTTACCGGGGGGTTAGTTATGTGCTCCGCAGATCTTTGGTGGCGGTTACTCTCTTTAGAGTAACCGCCTGGTTGATTTTTGCTTTTCTCCTTAGGGCAGGGGCTCAGGAAATTTGGCCTTACGGCATGGAATGGACCTGGGCAGGGAGAGGGATTACCGTTTCTGTCCCGGATATATTGTTTTACAGCTGCCTGATAGCAGGAGGAGGCTTGCTGTTTTCTTTAGTTAAGGGATGGATTCTTCCTTTTATGCAGTTTATACCAGGTTCTGCTTGGTTCCACTACCCTTGGTTAACTTGGGTGGGGGGGTGTTTTTTTTGTTTTTATTGGTTGGACTTGCGTTCTTGGCTAATAGTCAACCTTCCCTTTTTCAACTTGATACTATTAGAATGGATAATAATGGGTTTGCTGGCAATGCTTTTGTTGGGAGGGTATTTTAGAAATCTCGCAGTTTATACTTCACCTTCTAGAGAACCCCCTCCTGTGTCTGAACACGTGGTTAGAATAAAAACTTTTAGGCCGGAAGAGATGGATCAAGTTTCCCGCGTTTTGGAAGAATTCGTAGAGAAGGGAGAAAAAGAAGCTTTGGCTTCCTATCTTATTGGAGAAGCAGTTCATGCAGGATTGAGAAGGCAAGAAATAGGACGAATTATATCCCCGTTGCTGTATTACCAACCCGAGGATATACCGGGTTTTACCACTAGGAAAGAACAGGAACTTATTTTAGAAAGGAATAGAAAAAATAGGGAGGGGGCAGCCCGGAAGGCCATAGATAATTATGCTAGCATGGTAAAAGCAAGGAGGTCGAGATATTGAACTGCCAGCAGGCAATGGAGAATTTAAATTTGATGCATAGTAAATTAAAGGAATACTTTGTGGCCGGTGAAAAAGTTTTAAAGCCTCTTTGGGCGGGGATAATTGCTGGAGGTCATCTGCTTTTTGAAGACAATCCAGGGTTGGGGAAGACTTTCTTGGTGAAGCTGCTGGCAGGAATAACTGGATGCTCTTGGAAACGAGTTCAGTTCACCCCTGATCTTTTGCCGGCAGACATCGTGGGGACCCGGGTGTGGAAGCCTAGGAACGGAGATTTTAGCTTGGAAAAGGGTCCGGTGTTCACCAATTTTCTTTTGGCGGATGAAATTAACCGGGCTATGCCCAAAACCCAATCTGCCCTGCTGGAAGCAATGGAAGAAAGGCAAGTTACTATAGAAGGCCAGACCTATTTTCTGGGCTCTCCCTTTTTAGTGCTGGCTACTCAAAACCCCATTGAGAATGAAGGCACCTATCCCCTACCGGAAGCCCAGATGGATCGATTCATCATGAAGTTGTCTTTGGGTTATGCCCAGACATTAGAAGAAGAATGCGAGATAATTCGGCGTCGCATTAAATGGGGCAGAGATGATCCTTCCAGGGAAATAGAACCAGTTATGACCCAGGAGAAATTGTTGGAACTACAGCGCCAGGGGGAGAAGATTATGCTGGACGAAAACGTGCAGAGATATATCGGGGATTTGGTAAGGAATACTCGAGAGGATAGCCGGATCAGGGTAGGTGCCAGTCCTCGAGGATCTTTGGCTTTGCTCAAGCTATCTCGGGCCCTGGCTTTAATGAATGGCAGGGATTATGTTTTGCCTGACGATGTGAATCAGGTGGCTTTTCCTGCTCTGGTACACCGCTTGGTATTGGATATGGAGTATTATTTAGAGGGTGGCACGGCAGAAAAAGTATTGGAAGAAATAGTGGAAAGAGTAGAAGTACCCAGGGATTATCATTCTGGGGGTTGGTAGAGTGTCTTTTCACCGGATGGTAACTGGGCTAGGAACAGCAAGTATTTTTTTTGCTGTAGCGGGGGTTTTACTGGAGCACCCCTGGTACTGGTGGAGCTTCCTGGCTCTTTTTTCTCTTTTTCTAATACTTCCTCTCTTAGAACCTCCTAGAGAAGTATTAGTTAATAGGTCCCTTCCCGACAGGGCGGTAATGGTTGGGCAAAGTTGTTGTATAAAGGTGGAGGTGGAAATCAGAAGGGGGATAGGTCCGGTAGCAGTAGCCGATGTGCTTCCGGAAAACTGTCAGCTGGAACGGGGGAGTAATTATTTCCTTGGTTGGAAAGGGTTATCTCCTAAAAAAATAAGCTACTCTTACCAGGTGATCTTCCCTGGAATTGGAAAATATAGTTTTAATAGGTTTAGATGGAGTGCCTGGGATGGGTTAGGAGCTCATTCCGGTAACTCCGGGGAAGTTTCTCTGCCCCAAGAATTGAAAGTTTATCCCCGGAGGCTGTTGATAAAGAAGATGAGAAATTTTTCCCTACAAAGTAGAATTCCTTTTC
>CAZXDQ010000309.1:2504-2765 GCA_964639405.1 uncultured Syntrophomonadaceae bacterium
CTAAATCACCTTATGGGATTCCCTCCTTTGACCTTAAGGAAGTGCGCAACTATCATTACGGTGACCCCTACAAACTAATCAACTGGAAAGCTACCGCTAAAAATATTCAACGAGGGTCTTTTTTCCCCATGGTGAATGAAATGGAAAAAGAAGGAAAAAAAGTGGTGGCAATTTTTTGGGATGATTCAGAGCTTATGCATTTTGGTAACACTTTTCAAGACAGCTGGGAATATGGAATAGAAGCAGTTAGCGGCATGGTGA
>CAZXDQ010000310.1:0-2759 GCA_964639405.1 uncultured Syntrophomonadaceae bacterium
CTAACAGCAGATTTTTTAATGATACCCAGGAAGTACCCAGGAAAGCTATAACTATGGGGATGGGCCCCATCATGCATTCCCAAAAAATCTTGTTAATGGCCAGCGGAAAGAACAAAGCCCTTGCCATAAAAAATTCTGTGAATGGTCAGGTTTCCACTCGAGTTCCCGCTTCTTTTTTGCAGTTACACCGGGATGTCTTATTAATCATAGATCAAGAAGCAGCTTCCTTGCTTTAGGTGGATAGCCGGGAAATAATTGATTGCAAAGTTTCCTTGGCATCTCCCCATATAGTAATCACATGGGAATAGCTATAGAGCTCGTTGGGGACTCCTGAATATCCTGGCTGATCATCCAAGTTGCACACCACTATCGCTTCAGCTAGATAAGCATCCAAAATGGGCATCCCATATATAGGGGTTCCTTCAGCACTGTTGGCAGCTGGATTAACCACATCACATGCTCCTACTACCAGGACTAAATCAGCCTGAGGGAACTCCGGGTTTATGCTTTCCATATCATAAAGTTTATGGTGTTCTATGCCCACTTCTGCCAGTAAAACATTCATATGTCCGGGCATCCTACCGGCGACCGGATGAATGGCTAGCTTCACTTCTTTATTATTTTCTTCCATAACGTCCACTAGCATTTTTACCTCTTCCTGGGCTTGAGCTACCGCCATACCATAGCCCGTAACGATTATTATTTTGGAAGCCTTTTCTATTATCGCTACCCCTTTACTTAAAGGTGGTTCTTCTTCTCTGGTCAACTTTGCAGTCGTTTCTTGAGATTCCATTTCATGATCTTCATGATCTAAATATTGTTCCAAATCTTCTTGAGCAGAAACTGCTCCCCTTTTTTTCTCCCCTTCCTCAAGTTCAGCTTTTCCCTCTTCTTCTGCATCTTTACCCTCTTCAATCACAACAGCAGCTTTAAATCCGCTTAACACCGAAGCCAGGTTCCTGTTCATAGCCCTACACATTAATCCAGTTAATATTAGACCTGCTACCCCTACCAGAGAACCGGTTCCTACTAAAATAAAATCTTCTACGGTTAGCCCAGTAATTGCTGCTGCCATACCGGATAACGAATTCAGAAAAGATATAAGGACTGGCATATCCGCTCCGCCTACCCGGATAGACATAGAAATCCCATACATAGCAAAAACCAGTAATAAATAGGGCCACAGGTAATAGAAATAGAATCCTCCACCAACAAAACTTACTGCAATCAAAGCAATCCCTATCCCTAAAAGAAATAATGTAATTATGTTTTGGCCGATAAAATGAACTGGTCGTGGTTCTAAGTAACCCTGGAGTTTCCCTACTGCCACCAGACTTCCAAAGAAAGTAAGAACTCCCAGTCCCACTGCCAGGGCAGCAGTAAAATAGAATACCCCTGCTTCTTCTGGATGGTATAAAATAGCGGAAGAACCAGCCACCAATGCAGACGCTGCTCCCCCAGAACCGTTAAAAAAAGCCACTGTTTGAGGCATCTGTATCATTCGCACCCTTTGGCTCCAAATAATCCCCCACACAGCACCTAAAAGCAGCAGAAGCCAAAATAAAAGACTGGTATAAACCTCCACTTCCATTATTACTATTGCTACTGCCGCAATCATGGCCAACATTCCTATCCGATTACCAAGAAGAGCAGTGCTAGGAGACTGCATCAACCGTATTCCGATAAGAAATCCAGCTATTATAATAACAGCAATTACAATAGTTATTGCCATGGTACCCGCTCCTCAGAAACCTTTTCCGGATCCTTTTCTTTAAACATCCCCAGCATTCTATCCGTAACCAAAAAACCTCCCACCACGTTTAAGGTGGCCAGAATTAGGGCTAAGCCGGCCCAGGGGTGAATTGCAGAAGGAGCCTGAGAGTACACCGCTACTGCCCCTAACAAGGTCACCCCTGATAGGGCATTCATCCCTGACATCAATGGAGTGTGGAGCAAGGATGGCACTCGAGAAATAACCCGGTATCCAAGTAATGCAGAAATCACCAGTATTATCAGCAGCACTGGATACATCTTTCTCCCCTCCTCCTAAAATCAACTGGCTATAACGTTCCACTAATAATCAAGGTGTCCAGTTATTCCAGAAATAAATATGGCTAAATATACCAAGAATTTTTCCTCTGGTTGGGGCAATACATGCAAAAAGAGAATAACAGTGGTAGTATCTAAATCCTTTTACTTGGTGAATTATTCTTCTTCTACATGTTTGCCCATAGATAAAAGAGTGCCTCTATGGACAATTTCTCCTTGAACAGTTACCAAAGTATCCCTAATAACTTCATCGGAAGTATCGGTTACTAAACTTCCTTCTTTTATCACATACTGTAAAAAATGCCAAACATTTTGGGAGAGCATTTTGGTAGCATCCACGGGAAGACGAGCTGGAATATTAAGAACTCCACTGATGGTGACTCCTTGGTACTGATATTCTTCTCCAGGACGAACCACTTCACAATTTCCACCTTGATCTACCGCTATATCCACCACTACCGATCCATTAGCCATTCTTTCCACCGCCGTGGTGGTAAGCAAAATAGGTGATTGTTCTCCCGGAATTAAAGCGGTCAAGATCACCGCATCGCACTCCGGTGTTTCTTCCTCCAGTATTTGACGTTCCTTTTGATACCATTCTTCCGGCAATCGCCGGGCGTATCCTCCTTCTCCTGCTGCCAATTCCGGGGGGACTTCAAAGGGAATTACTTCTGCTCCTAGGCTTTTCGCTTGTTCTTGGGCTTCCTGCC
>CAZXDQ010000311.1:0-2758 GCA_964639405.1 uncultured Syntrophomonadaceae bacterium
GGCAAAGGAGGTTCTAGAGAAAAGTGCGTCAGAAGTTTGATAAATTAGTCCAAGAAGCGAAGAGGTCTTGGGATGCTCAGCAAAAGGGTGAAATTCCACAAATTTTAGTGGGAGCTGCCACCTGCGGTAATGCTACTGGTGCCCAAGATGTGATCAAAGCCATCAACGGTAAACTTCAAGAAAATAATGTAGAGGCCTCAGTAAAACAGGTGGGTTGTATAGGAATGTGTTTTGCCGAGGTGTTGGTGGATATAATAAAGCCGGGGAATCCCAGGATATGTTACAGTGAAATGACTCCAGAAAAAGCGGAAGAGCTAATAGAGAGTTATCTGATAAACGATGATCCCAGGCCGGATATGGCCCTGGGTTTTTTTGGTGAAGAAGGACCGGCAGAGATACCTAAGATATCAGAACTGCCGGTTTTTAAAAATCAGAAAAGAGTTATCTTGAGGAACTGCGGACAAATTAACCCAGAAAACATAGACGAGTATCTGGCTCATGATGGCTATAAAGGCCTCCTCTATTCCTTAGAGCGAAAACCAGAAGAGATAATTGAAGAAGTTACTGATTCTGGCTTGAAAGGTAGAGGGGGTGCCGGATTTCCCGCTGGTAAAAAGTGGTATTCTTGTTTGCAGGCCGAGGCGGATCAAAAGTACGTAGTGTGTAATGCTGACGAAGGTGACCCCGGTGCTTTTATGGATCGTTCCGTGCTGGAGGGAGATCCCCATTCTGTGATTGAAGGCATGATTATTGCCGGATACGCTATTGGTTCTTCTAAAGGTTATTTTTACGTGCGAGCAGAATATCCTTTAGCCATCAGCCGTTTAAAGAAAGCTATTGCCCAGGCCAAGGAAAAGAATCTATTAGGGGAAAATATTCTGGGCAGTGGTTTCGATTTTGATTTGGAGATATTTCAGGGGGCGGGAGCCTTTGTTTGTGGAGAATCTACTGCTTTAGTAATGTCGATAGAAGGAAACCGAGGCATGCCCAAGCCTTTACCCCGCCCCAGAACTACTGAAGCTGGACTTTGGAGCAAGCCCACTCTATTGAATAATGTAAAAACCTTTTCGGTAGTGCCTCAAATCATAAACAAGGGCGCAGATTGGTTTGCGAGTATAGGCACAGAAGGGAGCAGAGGCACAGCAGTATTTGCCCTTACCGGAAAAATTAAACGAAGCGGACTCATAGAGGTTCCAATGGGCATTGAACTGGGCAAAATAGTGGAAGAAATTGGCGGTGGCATCCTCCATGACCAAGACTTTAAAGCTGTGCAAACTGGAGGACCTTCTGGCGGATGTCTGCCGAAAGAAAAACTTGATCTCCCGGTGGATTATGACACCCTGGAAGCTGCTGGATCCATGATGGGGTCAGGCGGTATGGTGGTAATGGATAAAGATACCTGTATGGTGGATGTATCGCGGTATTTTCTGGACTTTACTTTTGAAGAGTCCTGCGGCCAGTGTGTGCCATGCCGATTGGGGACCCACCAGATGTTGGAGATATTGGACGACATATGTGAAGGAAGAGGACGAGAGGGTGACATTGAACTCCTGCAGGAGTTGGGAAATTCAATTATCAAGGGTTCTATTTGTGGCTTAGGAAAATCTGCTCCCAATCCGGTGTTAAGTACCATTAATTATTTCCGGGAAGAATACGAGGCTCACATCAAGGAGAAGAGCTGCTCCGCCTTGGCATGCAAAGGTTTGATTGTTTATACTATCAATCAGGAAAAGTGCAACGGTTGTGGGCGCTGTCGCAAAGCTTGTCCGGTGGAAGCTATTACCGGAGAAAAGAAAGAGCCCCACCAGATTGATATTTCTTTATGCACCAAATGCGGTATTTGTTTCCAAGAATGTCCAAGCCGGATTCAAGCCGTAGAACGGCTTACTGGAAAAGAAAAAATGTCCGTGGTGAGCTGAAAGGATGGTAATATATGACTAAAATATATCTGAATGGTGTAGAAGTTCCAGTGGAAGAGGATATGACTGTTTTTGAAGCTGCTGAAAAAGCAGGTGTTTATATACCCACCTTGTGTCACCACCCCGATTTGTCTACTTTTGGAGCCTGTCGGGTGTGTATGGTAGAGGCTAATGGAAGGTTGGTCACTGCCTGCAGGGCACCGGTTAAAGATGGCATGGTAGTAAAGACTGATACCGAGGAAGTTAATCGTGTTCGATTGGCTAATGTAGAATTGGTCCTGGCTAATCACCACCAGGACTGCCAGACATGTCCTCAGAATAATGATTGTAAACTTCAGGAGGTATCTTCTTTTGTGGGGATTGATCAGCAGCGAATGGAGCGAATTAGGCGCTCTTCTGTAGATACTCCTATTGACGATAGCAATCCTTTTTTCTACCGGGATCACAGTAAATGTATATTGTGTGGCATTTGTATTAGGGCTTGTGAAGAAATCAATGGAGTAGCAGCTCTGGATTTTGCATTCCGGGGTTATCAAACCTCGGTTAGTGTTCCTGGCAACAAACCGCTAAAAGAATCCAGTTGCGAATCCTGCGGAGAATGCCTGGTGAGATGTCCCACCGGGGCTTTATCTATTTATCAACCGGAAATTCCCGAAAGGGAAGTGGAGACGATTTGTCCTTACTGTGGCGTTGGATGTGGAGTAAAGCTGGGGATTCGAGGAGAAAGGGTAGTAAAATCGGAAGGTATTAAAGAAAGCCCGGTCAACGAAGGTGATCTCTGTGTTAAAGGGCGTTTTGGTCTGGATTTTATTAACCATCCTGATAGATTGCAAAAACCC
>CAZXDQ010000312.1:0-2741 GCA_964639405.1 uncultured Syntrophomonadaceae bacterium
CAGAAGGGAGCAAGGAAAATTGAAACAGGCCAAGCAATCTAAACAACAAGCAAAATAATAATGACCTTAATCACTGAGAGCTTATGGGAGGTGTAAAGATGGAAGTCAGGACTTTTCAAGGTGGAGCCCATGTCCCCCATTATAAAAGCTTCACTGAAAATAAACCCATTGAAAAATTATCCGTTCCTAGCCAAGTAATTATCCCTCTACTGCAGCATTCAGGGGCTCCTTGTAAACCGCTGGTAAAAGAAGGGGAAGAAGTGAAAATAGGCCAAAAGTTAGGCGATTCAGATGAGTTTTTTAGCGCGCCCATACATGCCAGCGTATCCGGCACAGTTAAAGCTATTGAAAAACGCCCGGTTCCCACTGGTGGGGAGGACGATTGTATAGTTATAGAAACTGGAGAGGGGCCTCAAGAGTTTGAGATGAAGCAGGTCCGCGATCCGGACACCGTTTCAGTGGAAGAATACCGCGAATGCGTCCGGGAAGGCGGCGTAGCCGGCATGGGCGGGGCCGGTTTGCCTACCCACGTGCAGACCAGCCCCCGTCAGCCGGTGGATACCTTGCTCTTAAACGGTGCCGAGTGCGAGCCTTTCCTTACCTGCGACCACCGCCTGATGTTAGAAAAAGCTGAAGAGCTGGTTAAAGGCGCCGAACTTAAGATGAAAAGTATTGGGGCCAGTCGAGCCCTTATCGGTATTGAAGTTAACAAACCTGACGCTATAGAAGCGGTTAACGAGCTTATTAAAGACCGCGACGATATAGAAGTGGTCCCCCTGGAAGTAAAGTATCCCCAGGGCTTTAAATCTCACCTGATCAAAGCGGCTACCGGCCGGGATGTGCCCCGGGGGGCTCGCTCGGCTGAATTGGGCTGCATTGTCCGTAACGTGGGGACTACCGTAGCTGCATATGAAGCCACAGTTTACGATAAGCCGCTCATTGAACGGGTAGTAACCGTTAGCGGCCCCAAGGTCAAAAAACCTGGCAATTACGTGATAAGAATTGGCACTCCGGTAAACCACGTTTTAAAGGAGTGTGGTGCGGAGGAACTGGAAGGTTCCAAAGTAGTTCTGGGGGGCCCCATGACCGGGCTGGCCCAGCCCGATCTGAATGTTCCCGTAGTGAAGAGTACCACCGGAGTGGTGGTGTTACCGCCGGAAATGGTAAGAGAGACCGTAGAATACATGGACTGCGTCCGCTGCGGCAAGTGTGTGGAGCACTGCCCCATGCTTTTATATCCTAACCAAATAAGCACCTTTGCGGAAGCGGGAATGTACGAAGAGGCCATGGAGTGGAACATCATGGATTGCATAGAGTGCGGAATTTGTTCTTATATTTGCCCTTCTTTTAGGCCCATAGTACACTTGGTTCAGCGCACCAAACCGGAAATCCAAAAATTGCAAGAAAGATGATCTGGAAAGGAGGAACCTTTAAATATGACCAGGCTAATTTATACACCGCCGCCTCATTTGAAAGCTGAAAATACTGTGTCGCGCTCGATGCTGGACGTGTTTCTGGCGTTAGTACCAGTTTCTTTAGTTGCTATTTATTTTTACCAAGCCTATGCGTTGCTTATGCTGGCAGTATGCCTGGCTACCGCAGCAGTTACAGAAGTTATATTTCGCGCCCTTATGAAGAAGCCTATTTCTTTAAAAGACGGTAGCGCCTTACTCACCGGCATGTTTGTGGCTTTGCTGTTTTCCCCGACTACCGCCTGGTGGACCGCAGCGATTGCTACTTTTCTCGGGGTGGGTATTGCAAAAGAACTGATGGGAGGACTGGGGTGGAACCGCTTCAATCCGGCCTTATTTGGTTATGTGGTGGTATTTCTTTTGGCCCCGGTGCTACCTTTTCTTAATCTGGATTATACTCCCTGGGAAGTAGACGTAGTAAGCCAGGCCACACCACTGGCCATGCTGCATTCAGGCATGGAAATGCCGGCTCTATGGGAGTTAGTGGCTGGGTTTCCGGGAGCTGGGGCTATGGCGGAAGTTTCTCCCTTGGCTTTGCTCGTAGGAGCAGCTTACCTGTTCTACCGTAAGCATATAAGCTGGCATATCCCTGTATCCATTTTAGCTACAGTTTTTGTGCTTACTCTAATCGGGGGAGAAAATCCATTTTATCATCTCTTTACTGGTGGTTTGATACTGGGAGCATTCTTCATGGCCACTGACTGGGTAACCTGCCCCATTTCTGATAAAGGCAAACTATACTTCGGGGCATTTATTGGTATTTTAGTGGTCCTGTTCAGGCTGGGTCTGCCAGCTACCGAAGGTGTAGCTTTTTCTATACTAATTATGAATGCTTTTGTGCCTATGATAGATCGTTTGACCAAACGGCTCTCTTTCAGCGATCCCAAGCCTGTTGCAGCTCAATCAGGTTCAACTTCAAGCCAAAACTAGTACTCTAGCAACTTGCACAGGACAAACCAAGATAAAACTGATTATTATAAAAAAGTATTGCCCTTATCACGACAGGCTCGGGCAATACTTTTTTATATATATCCCTGTAAACTTGTTGATATCAGAGGATACAACCAGAAAGTGCTTGGAAGTAAGTAAAGCAGATACTACAGGTTAAAACAGCCGTGTTCTACATCTCTTAAATAGTCTGTGGATTTTCCAATAGTCCTATACTGGCAGCTTTCTACCGATACGCTTTCTTTTACAGACCAGACACTTGTTCCTAAAACTCCACAAAATAGGGCTAACAGTGCTTCCATTTTCGTTCACCTCCGCTTC
>CAZXDQ010000313.1:0-2739 GCA_964639405.1 uncultured Syntrophomonadaceae bacterium
ATACCTGTCTTCCTGGTCCCCGTGGCCAAGCATGCCATAAACATTGGCCGGCCCCCTGTTCCTGCCAAAGGAATAGACATCACCGTTATGCAGGAGTGCCAGGGAATGATTGTCACCTACTACGACCGACTTCACGTTTTCCAAACCTTCTATTCTTACAGGAGAGTTGTAAGTCCCACGACTGTCTCCAAGCCCCAGCTGACCATCACTGTTGCCACCGAAAGAATAGACCCCGTCAGGCACTTCCGCCCCCGCCGGCGGGGGGACAAACAAAAGAGGTAGAAGTAAGGCAATTACCATAATTACAGCAAACTGTTTAATTAAACGATAATAAGATAGACTCTTAAACATAATATAATACCTCCTGAAATTTATTGATTTTAAATTAATATGCAAAAGAAGCATATTAAAAGCACATTAAAGAGGAATCAATATTTCTTAAGTATTTCTCCAGAAACTCAATAACTTGCGGAAACTAACACGTTTTTGTTCTTGTAATTGTTTTATTATACTACAGGCATTAATTAGGGATCGGTTCAAGTGGCATCAAATCAACGTACCCAATGCCCCCGCTCACTTTATATGTTTCAATGCTGTGTGCAGGGTACCCGGGAGGATCTTCATACTCGTTACGCTGTTCTGTGTCAATACCAAACGGGATAGTTAGCGGAAATTCTCCCCCTTCCGCTACTGCCTTTAAAGTTTCCCAATCCACCACAGCAATGTCAAATCCCCTTACTATCTGATACCCATGTTCATCTTCAATCGTTTTCTCAGGGTTTTCCCCTATAGTTACCGAGCTGCGCGAAAAGCCTTCTATACAGTGCTCTATATCACACTCGACAACATCAATATCAATTCTCGTAGGCATCAAGTTGATCGCGACCTTACCATATCCCTCACAGGACAAATCGAACCCTCCACTGCCAGGGAGGATTTTCCCGTAGAGCTTACGGGTTTCCCGTCCCAGTATAAAACCCTGCTGGTCTCTACAGGTATGAATCGCTGATATATGAAGGTTAGAAGTTACCGGATCCTGGTAGTCAGGTAAAACACCGGGAAAAGCGTAATAACCTCCGCCAAACTGTTCTTTAACCCGGGCAAAAGTCCACACCCCTGACTCCTGAAAACTGATCTCAAGAGAATTCCATGCTGATACCGGGGGGTCTCCTGCTTTAAAGTGGTTTTCCAGGTGGTTGGAAACATACAGGTCAACTTTTAGAACCACCTGTTCTTCCACAAAATCTTCAAAGTCACCTGGAGAATCAAAAGGCTCTTCTACCGGTTCTTTTGTCCCAACACCCCTAGTAATGCTAATAGTTGAAGTTTCGCCGTCCCATGAAACCTCGTCTCCCAATGCCTCTCCCACAAAACGGAGGGGAATATAAGTGCGGCCGTTAATTATTTGCGCAGCGACATCGATAGGTACGACCTCCTCGTTCACCGTAGGCTCTGTGCTGCCGATGGGAATACGCACGGTTATATCGCCGCGCCTGCCGACAGCTGTCCGCGTATCGGCTTCCCATGTAACCTCAGCTTCCAGGGATTCAAAAAAACCTCTCATGGGCACAAGAGTACGACCCTCCTGGATAAATGGCGTATCTTCAAAATCAATAAGGGTATTGTCGATATATACGGTGATGCCATCAGAAGAAAAGGCGGTTGAAGCAGCAGCTATTAAAAAAAACATTAAAACGAGCAAAACAACACTTTTTTTCACCGTGGTTTTCACCCCCTTTTTTCTCTTCTTTTTTACAAACTACACTTATAAAAAATAAAATTTAAAAGCTTCTGAATGCTTCAACCACCCTGTCTTTTTCAGGATGTTCGTAATCAAAGATTTCCAGCCCGAAAAGCATTATATTGCCATTCATTACAACTGGAATCTCCATCTCCATCGCGTGGTCCAAAAATATCCCGGTGTCATGGGCATCTTCCAGGCTTTTTGCCACTTCTTCATCGGCTGTTTCTGGGTCAAAAAGGTAAAGTTCAACCCCACCACCCTCAACTTCCAGGCCAATACCTCCTACTGCTCCAATCATGTCGTAAATTTTAGGGTGAACATCTTCTACATCAAGGCCCACATCATTAAAATGGTCAACTACCGCCGCCAATTCGCTTGGAATTTCCTCTGCAAGTTCCTCTACACGTCCGGCCATTTCTTCGAGCTCTGCGAACTCATCAGATTCCTTAAATTCCTCAAGTTCTTTTCCCAGCCCTTTAAGTTCTTCTTCCGCCTCAGAAGCTGCACCGCAGCCCAAAACACTAAAAACCAATCCAAACAACAGCACCACAATCAAACAAAATTTCACAAATACACCCCCCTGTTAATTTTAAAGGCCGAATTTTTTCCCAAAATATCCCCTCCATAAAAATAGAGTATATCCCCACTTTCACCACCATCTTCGCCATTTCTCTTCGTTTATTTCACTACTAAAAGAACTCTGTTGTCAGAAAAAATGCGGCCTTTTAATTAGAATACTGTGGATTAAGGGAAAAATCCATCATACGAAAGTAGGATTTTTATTTACAAACATTTAATCTCTTTCTATCTCCCTTCAATTATTTAAAAGCCCTTCTTTTGGGGATAATTTTTACAGCATCCCCCAAAGAAGGGCGGTGTGGTAAGGTTGGATGTATTTATTGCTTACGCTATAATAAAAAAAATGGTATTTAACATACCAATTTATGAATTTAATATCAGTACCTTATTTAAATATTTTGGGAAGTAACGTTATA
>CAZXDQ010000314.1:0-2738 GCA_964639405.1 uncultured Syntrophomonadaceae bacterium
TATCGGGGTGGAGGTAATGAAGAACCCCCATATTAGCTCCTCGCCTGGTGCCTCCTTGCTTGATTCCTTCAGTAGTAGCATCAAAAATCTTTAAAAAAGATACTGGTCCACTGGCCACCCCATTGGTGCTTTTCACCATATCCCCAGCAGGGCGCAACCGGTTAAATGAAAAACCAGTCCCCCCTCCCGTTTTTTGTACTAAAGCCATGTCCCTTAGAGTTTCAAAAATTTCTTCCATACTATCATTTACAGGGAGGACAAAACAGGCGGACAGCTGCTGTAATTCCCTGCCCGCATTCATTAACGCAGGGGAATTAGGCATAAATTCTCTGCTCTCCATCAGTTTAAAAAAAGTTTCTTCCACTTCCCTGGTTTCCTCCCGGCTTTTCTGATAATGACTGACTTCTACTTCCGCTATGTTTGCTGCCACCCTCCGCAGCATGTCTTCAGGAGTTTCTACGGGGGTACCTTGACTATCCTTTTTTAAATATCGCTTTTCCAGGGTTAAACGGGCATTTTCATTCAACTCCAAATTTAACATCCCCCTTAAAAAATACCGGTTAACCCGCCTCCCCCGGAGGGACACCGGTTAACCGGAATCCTGACTCCCAGCAAACCCAAATGAGGGTCAGGTTGTTTCCCCCAAACGAGTTTTCACTATTAAGTATCTCCATTATACTATACTTTAGGTTCTCTTCAGGGCTCTATGGTAAAATTTTTATAATCCGCAGGCTTTTCTACTTGTTCCCTCTTTATATGATCTACACGCCCCACTCTAGCATTCTCCAGCTGTTCAACGAAGTTTTCCAAGATTTCCGAAGGAGCTTGAGCTAAGCACTGGACTCTCCCATCGGGGAGATTTTTTACCCAACCCTTTACCCCTAATCGCTTTGCCTGCCGGGCCACGTATTGCCGCATGCCCACTCCTTGAACAATACCCGACAAGTATAAGCACAATTGTTCTTCCTTATTATCTATGTTCATATTTACCATCTCCCCCTACTGGTTCAACTAATCCGCCGGAAGGGTGGTTCCTTATTTGCGGCTTTCTAAAATTTTGGTAAAAATATTTTGGTAGATTTCCAAATCTTTTTGACTGTAAAGGACGAATCTTATCTTCTTCACCTGTTCAAGAGTGGGAATTATTTCGAGGATCGTTTTTATTGCCACTTCCGCTGCATCTTCGGTGGGGTACCCAAAGGCGCCTGAAGATATCGAGGGAAAAGCCACCGAAGTTACTCCGTTTTCCTCAGCTAACTTCAATGCTTCCCGGTAACAAGAAGCTAACAACTCTTCTTCGGGCTTATCTTTACCGTAGACGGGGCCCAGGCAGTGAATTACCTTTTGGTTGGGGAGTTGGTGTCCACCGGTTATCACGGCTTGCCCCGGCTTGATAGGCGCCAGAGGACGGCATTCTTCATCCAGCCCGGGGCCTGCAGCACGATGGATGGCTCCGGCCACTCCCCCTCCTGGACGAAGCTGAGCATTGGCAGCATTTACTACTGCCTCCACCTCCTCTTGAGCGGAAATATCTCCCTGTAAGAGCTCCAAAGTCACCCCCGAGATAGTCTCCTTCATTTTCCCACCTCCTCTATTTCTATTATTTTTCCAGTCCCATGATATCTTAAAACAGAGTATAAAAATAGGGACCCGAAAATCCTGGTGTATCTTCGAGCCCCTTCACAGCAGTATTCGGGTTTACTCGCTCTCGCTTTCACTCTCTTCCTGAGTTTCTTCACCAGTGATTCCCGAACTAATGGCTTCATTTACTTTTTTCATAAAATTATTAAAATCTTCCTGGGCCTTCATGTAATTGCGAACCGTAAGGTTAGACATCATTTTTTCTTTTAAAGAATTATACTGATCCATCTGTTCCTGGCTGGGTTCTACCCCCGATTTTTGAGAAAACTCAATTGAGTTCTGTGACTCCTGCATTTCTTGAATTATCTGCTGTGCTTCTGGATCTTCCTTTAAGCTCTGGGTTACCCTTTCCATTTCCTGATACTCCTGGGTCTCTTTGATTTTGTTGCCCAGTTCTTTTGCCTTTTCAAATAACTCCAATATTTTGCCCTCCTAACTTTTTTATGAGAACCTAAATGTTTTGTTCGGAACATATTTTTAGGTCCTTCAGTACTTCTCTAAAATAACTCTTCTAAATTATTATCCAGACTCCTGCTAAAAAATTTTCAAAAAGCAACTTAACTTCTAAATCGCTTAGTCCCCTTCTTTTTAATAAGTTTCTCCATCCAAGTCTTCCTCTGCTTCTGCCTCTGAGAAAGTCACTAAAATCTGATTGGGCATACATACTATCGTTTCGTGTTTACTGGATATCCAGCCAGTGTGAGAGCATATGCCCCGGGGGCACAACTCTTCTTCCATCGGCATCATCCTGACTTTCCCATCTTTAACTTCTACTTCTGCATAATGAGTCTCCCCATCAGCTTCAAAGGGAACTTCAAATACTCTTTCGTCACCCTCTTCCAAAGATATTTCTTTAACCAGTTCATTGTCCACGTATATTTCCACGTATTTTTGCTGGCCACCTTCATAAAAAAACAGATTGTACCACAACCCGCCTAACCCCAGGGCAGCAAATACAAGCATCACTATAAAATCTCCCCACCTGAGTTTCACCGGCCATCGCATGTTTAGATTCCCCTTTTATTCGTGCTTCTAGCTGCAAATTACTTGATGGTTATTATAACATAAAAGGAAACTCCGCTTAACCTTTTCAATTT
>CAZXDQ010000315.1:0-2703 GCA_964639405.1 uncultured Syntrophomonadaceae bacterium
TCCCACGACTAAAGTCGTGGGCTTTCTGCTATGTGTATTGTAAATTTAATACATCTCCACACTTTGCCCGCTTCACTCTCTATAAAATTTAGCGGGTCTTCCTTTGTTGCCCTTTTGCTTCTATCCGAAGATTCCTTTTTACTCCTCGAATTTTCTTCCTTAGCTTCTTCTTTTTCGCCCCGTTAATTGTAAGAAGATATTCTTCCAAGAGTTCAATATAATTGAGTAAAAGATCGTATTCCCTTACTGCTAAATTAAACTCTTCTTCACTCTTACGGCGTAAGGTTTTTAGTGTTTTCATCGCCAACTCCTTATCATCGTCACAAAAAACTGCTGTTTCAATAGTTGCGATGAGAGAGAAAAAACCTTTTCTTCTTACAACCGGGGGAGATTCCTCTGCCTGCTTTCCATGCGTTCTTCTTCTTACGACTTGGATAAAAAACAAAAGGGGAAAGCCAACAAGTATTAAGGCTGGATGGGTTGCCATGGTTGCCATGAAAAATTTCTCCAACCAATCCAGCACATCTTGTAGGTTAATCATTGAGCTTACCCCCTTTACAAATTATTCCTGTCCAAAACAGGAAGAATTCTTTCATGAAAGACTATGGGGTGTAGTCTTCTTTTGCTTTTCGTATTTCAAGTTCTAAGCGTTCTAAAGCTGTGTTGTATTGTTGGATGGCGATATCAATATATTCAGGATCAGCGTAATTAAGGTTTTGTTCTGCTTGTCTAAACTCTTTTAACGCATCTTCATACATTAGCTACTCCCTCCTTTATGAAAATTGACTTAAAAACACTAATTAAAACGTTGACCGCGATCGTGTTGCCTGCAAGCCTGTAAAGTGCCGAAGAAGACTTGTTAGCACCTTTATAAAAAGCACTATTGAGGGCATCGCGGGCATTATAAAAATCAAGATCGTCGAAGCCCATTAACCTCCAACACTCCAAGGGGGTTAGCTTGCGAACACGAATGCCGTCTTTTTCAAACAGCATTACTTTGGGTTGGCGATTGCCACCCTGCATAGTGTTTAGGGTTGGGGAAAACCCGTTTTCCGAATAAACCCGCCTAACCTGTTCATTGCCTTTAATATTTAACAACCCAATCTGAACAGGGTGGAACCCTTTTTGGCGATGCCAAAACGATGTTTGGATTTTATCCCCCTGAACGAATGCACAGGGGTCTTTTTCTTTTATCATGGGCAAGACCTTATCTGGGTCTATGGAGTATTTCTGGTCTACACCCGTTTCCATTATGTCCCGAAGGACTTTTGAGGTTCCAGTTGGTTGCGGGAACCCATACTTTTGCTCTAGCGAGCTAATTATAAAAACTCTTTCCCTGTTTTGGGGTAACCCATAATCCGAGGCATTTAAAATCGCCCAAGAATTGTAATACCCCAAAGATTTTAAGTGGAAAAGCCAATTTTGAAAATCTCTGTAGAACCTTTTACCCACTAAGTTTTTAACGTTTTCAGCGATCATTAGCGGTGGTCTTTTGTGTTTAGCAATGTGCATAGCATCCCATAGTAAGCCACTTTCTTTTCCCGATAAACCTTCTTGTTTTCCTGCTATGGAAATATCAGTGCAGGGGAAGCCATATGTCATTATGTCGAAATCAGGAATCGTCTGGGGTGCGATGTTTTTAATGTCTCCCAAGTTAAGGCTTTCGTCAATTTTATGGATTGTGCTATAAGCTTTGATAGCCCTAGTATCGATTTCACTAAAGGCGACTATTTCATAATCTGTGGCATAGGCAAGTGCCTTTTCAAAAGAACCTACCCCTGAAAATAGAGATAAAACCTTGGGTTTGTTGTGCATTTTAATCACCTCAAGAAAAAAAGACAGGGATAAGCCCTGCCTCTTAAAGGTATTGGTTTTTGATGCTTTACAGTTAAAAAAGGAAATGTTTGTGGTTAATCATGACGAGAAACAAACACCACATAAGCAAGCACTATAGGAACGAAGAGGCTGATAAACACTATTCCCGCAGGGAAAGGAGCATTATGCATCTCTAAAAACATATACAAGGTTATAAAAAAAACAATAAAAGTAAGAACAACCATGAGAGTACCAAGAATAGGAACTCCCTCTAAAAGAAAGGTGGCTACTAGCAACCCAGGCAAAACCCACCTCAACTTCTCATCCACAACTGCTCCCAACACATAAAACTGAAGAACGGGTATCCATGCAAAATAAGCGTTGTCTATACCATTGCGTTCACCGATGGTGTGTAAGCCTATGGCAAACAATACATATGATAACACACTGAAAATTATAATTATGGTCGTTAAAGCTTCCATCCCTGACATAGCCTCATTAGGCATTATTATTTTATACCCCCTTTATGTTAATCAACAAGAAAACACCTTTGTGAACTACTCCCGCTTTCGCTTCGCTTAAAAGCGGGAGCTTCCTGGTCAATAGCAGCAACCTGCCAAGTTTACCCAAGCTCTTAGGGCAGTCCCTGCCCCGATCATGCTAGTTACCCTACTAATAAACACTGCCATCGCTTGGTTTTCGCTAGACAATGCCAATTCATCTCCCGCCTTCGTTTAGAGGTGGGAGAATTCTTGGTGATTTAGTTAAAGAGAAGGTTTTGAACTTAGTACGCAGGCAGGGTCACATAGAAAACCGCAAAACCTCCTCGCTAATATTATCTGTAGCTTTTATTGACAACACTATTCCCAACCCTGCAAAACTGTTAAA
>CAZXDQ010000316.1:0-2701 GCA_964639405.1 uncultured Syntrophomonadaceae bacterium
TCGTGCCCGGGTTGGTAGTCATTACCCCGATAGCCTTGGCAGCATCAATGGGACTACCTCCGCCCAGGGCAATCAAGAATTGACATCCATTTTCGTTAAATATTCGCGTCCCCTTTTCCACCATTGAATCTACGGGCTCGTCGTCAACTTCATCATAGATGCAGTATTCAATGGACTCACCTTCCAGAATATCTGCCACCTGCCTGGTATAACCCAGCCTGGTCATCATCTGGTCAGTTACAAGCAAGGCTTTTCCTCCAAAGGTTTTTATTTTATCTCCAGAGGCTGGCAGGGAGTTCTTACCATAAACTATGGTTTCAGGAGTAAAAAATTCGTAATTTTTCATACCACAAAGCTCCTTTCCTTGAAAAACCGGGAAATAAAGGCTGGCAACAGCCAACCTTTATTCTCTGTGAATGGTGCCTTCCCAGGTTCCTACTTTATTGTTCTGCTGGTCTTCAGGGTTGTACCACTTGGTAGTAACGCACTTGGATTCCGTATAAAACGCAACCCCGTCTTTACCCATAACGTGAAGATCGCCAAAGAAGGAATCCTTGTGACCCGAGAAGGGGAAATAAGAAACGGGAACCGGAATGCCTACATTAATTCCTACCATTCCTCCATGGGTCCGATAAGCAAATTCCCTGGACAGGTAACCGTCCTGGGTAAATATTGAAGAACCGTTAGCGTAAGGGCTGTTGTTCATTTGCTCCAGTCCCTCTTCAAAATTTTTGACCCGCTTTATGCACAGTACCGGCCCGAAGATTTCTTCTTCCCCCACACTCATGCCGGGTTCAACGTGGTCAAAGATAGTTGGGCCTAAATAAAATCCGTTCTCGTGGCCTTCTACGTGAACATTTCTCCCGTCTAAAACCAGTTCAGCGCCTTCTTCTACACCTTTTTCTATCCAGTCGATAACACTTTGCCTATGCTCTTCGGATATCACCGGCCCCAGTTCGGTATCGGGATCATATGCAGGACCTACTTTTAGCTTCTTAGCAGCTTCTACTACGTAAGAAACAAATTCGTCTGCCACCTCTTCCTCCACGCAGACCACCGGAAGAGCCATGCATCGCTGACCCGCACAACCGAAAGCCGAATTTCTAACCGCGTCAGCTACTTTCTCCAGCACCGCATCCTTTAAGACCAGAGCATGGTTTTTGGCTTCCCCTAAAACCTGAACCCTTTTACCATAAGACGCAGCAGTACTGTAGATGTGCCGACCTACGCTGCTGGAACCCACATAGGAAATGCCTTTAATGTCGGGGTGCCTTAAAATTACCTCCGCTTCTTGGCGACTGCAGGTAACTAGGTTTACTACCCCTGCCGGCAGCCCTGCCTCAATAAGAAGCTCCAGCATACGCATACCAGTTTGGGGAACCTGGCTAGCGGCTTTCAATACAAAAGTGTTCCCTGTAGTAATGCAGAAAGGAAGCATCCACCCAAAGGGAATCATGGCCGGGAAGTTCATGGGAACAATTCCGGCAAATACTCCCAGAGGTTCACGGTACATCACCGTGTCAAACCCCTTGGAAACATTCATTAATGAATCTCCCTGCATTAAATAAGGGGTCGAGCAAGCGGCTTCCACTACTTCCAAGGCTTTAATAACATCACCCCTGGATTCCGCCAGGTTTTTTCCGTGTTCGGTAGCAACCAACTTGGCAAGTTCATCCAAGTTATCTTCAATTTTGTTCTTGAACTTAAACATCACGTCTACCCTTTTTTGTACCGGTGTGGCCGACCATTCCGGAAAAGCGTTTTTAGCCGCTTCAATAGCTTCATTTACCTCATCCTGGGAGCACCTGGGTGTCCTGGCCATTACTTCGCCGGTGCTGCTGTTGGTAATATCCATGTACTCCTCTGTTTCTGTTTTCCTCCACTGATTGTTAACGCAAAATTTTAATTCTTTTACCGATTGTTCAACTTTTGTCATTGAAAATACCCCTTTCCATGTTTTAATATAACAAGGTGCAATATGTATGCCAAAGTTGCCTTGAACTTAAATTAATCTAATTCCAGTAATACCTCTCCAGGCCCTATGTTCGGGATTATCATATTAGAGAAAAACTCTATAAAAAGGGATCTTTCTTCTAAAAAAAGCATCTGTAGGGGGTAAAATAGGCAGGCCAGAGCTGTAGGATTATCAAACAATCAGGAGCTGTTGTCCGGCTTTCAAACAGTGCAAGTTTTGTAAAACAAAAAAGTAGGCCTATCGTTGCTTTGATAAGACCCACTTTATCTCAAAAATCCCTACTAGCGAATAACAGGAATTAAGCATTCTTACTTACTTCATTTAGCTCTTCCTTAAGCCAGGCGGATTTATTGATTTTTTCATAAAAGGTGCTGCGGGCAATTCCCAGCAGCTTTGCAGCCCTGCTCAGGTTTCCTTTCTCTTTATGGATGGCAAAGCTAATAGCTATTTCTTCCGCTTTCTTTAAAAGCCCTTCACCATTGTCCACTCCGGAATTGACACAGGCATTTTCCAGTTTGTTTTTTAACTCATTATTAATATAAAAATCCTTTATGTTTTCCGGTAAATGCTCAAAAGTCAGCCGGTCTCCATCCCCCATGAGCACAATCGCTCTTTCCACTACGTTTCTAAGCTCCCTTATATTGCCCGGCCAGCTATAATTAATCAACCCATCAAAAAATTTATCCTCTACTTCTATTTCCCTCTCTGTAAACAAATTAATAAAAT
>CAZXDQ010000317.1:0-2700 GCA_964639405.1 uncultured Syntrophomonadaceae bacterium
AAGAGCTTCCATGAAACTTTTAAGGAGTTTTTCTTCTCCCACAAAAAGATTAATATGAAATACCTTCTCGCATAAAGTTTGTATGTTAAGGTATCTGCATTTGTCTTTTAAAAGCTTTATTAATTCCAACCTAAAAAAGCTTGTCACGTATTATTCCCAGGTAAAAATGGAATGTACGCTGCTCCGCAGAAAAACCTCTTCCGCGGGGCAAATTTTTTTGAACTCCTCATTGATGCGCTGTAATACCTTTTCGGCCTGCTCAAGGTACATCCCCGGCAACAGCAGGGCAAACTGCGTTTCATTCCAATGGGAAAGCACATCGCTTTTGCGCAAAACCGTAGACAATAATTGCTTTAGTTCTCCCACAGCTCTTTCCAATTTATTCCCTGCGGGTATAGAATACTCGGGACCGGCAATCGTCAACAGGCCTATATGTAAAGAACTGCCATCTCTTTCCACCCGGCGCCTTTCCCTTTCTAATAAAAAGCGAAAAAACTCCGGCTCACATAACAAAGCTTCATCGGTCCTGTACCGATTTTCCAGCAGTTCCTTATTTCCGCTAAAATTAGGCATTGACGATGAATTATCCGTTCTTATGGCCTGGTAAATTTTCTGCATAGCATTGGAGGGTTTTACACCGAGTTCATGATACATTAACTCGGTTACGTATTCATAATGAGAAAGCGCCGGGGCCTTTTTATCTTTCTCGAGCAGAGCTTCCATATAACGGAGGTGGAGGTCTTCCTCAAAAGGCTCAATTACAAAAGCGCTCCTGCACAACTCCGTAATTTTAGAATACTTACGTTGGCTCTTTAATATCTCGATGAGCTCAAGTATATTCTCAAGGTAAAGATGCCGGTAATAATTGCGTATGGGATATACCCAGCTGCCGGTTACTTCTGGAAGATACTCCCCTTTATACAAGGAAATAGCCTGGTAGTATAACTTTTCAGCTTCGCTTGGATTGTGATATGAAAGTTTGCTTGCTCTGCGGGATAGATGCTCAAATTCATCTATGTCCAGCCAGCATGAGTTATTAATTTCCAGGAAATAACATCCGTGCGACGATGTAATTTTTATCTCCTTTTCCAAAAGCTTATTCTGCTCCAAAGCCTGCCTAATCCTGTGGACATGATAGCGAAATACACCCCTGGGCTCCGCATATTCCTGGCCGGGCCACAAAATTTCTAAAACATCCTCCGGGAAAAAACGCCTCCCTCTATTCGTAAGAAGAAATTTAAAAATTTCCCAAATCTTATTTGCTCCCTTATTGTGTTCTGAAACAATATCAGTATCGCTTTTGATCAAAAATTTACCCAGGGTGTAAACCTCCAGGCTACGTTTTTGTTTGAGTAGAGGGGACTCAGCAGCTATTTTATGCACACGCACTCTCCTTTACTCCAAATTTTTCTTGTTAATCAGGAATGAATAAACAACCGCAGGGTTCTACTATCCCAAAGTTACCTGCAATTTGAATATTCTTTTTAAATTTACAGAATCCTTTGACTAATACAGTCATATACTAACTTCTTTTGTCGAACAGGGTATTGAGCTTACTCATATAAACATGGGTATTTACATGAAGTCAAAAACTCTCTGTAAGTTGGAGTAATAAGGTTATCTTTAAAGCGATATGGAGGAGAAAGACAGTGGTTGGAGGGGAAGCAGGGAGATAACATCTGGGGTTTTACCTTTCCTTGCAGCAAAGGTAACTGGTATACTGCTAAGAAATAAGAAACGACGATGCCTAGCGGGGGATTACTATATTAGTATATTTTAAAGAGCAGCTGCGAATAAGGTCGATCTTACAAAAGAACATACTAAGTAACTCCTAACGGCTTCTCAAATTCCAGCCCGTAACTATATTGAAAATGGAGGTCAGCTTCTATAGAAGAGGAATGCTGCCTTATCGTTCTAGCCTGCACACTTGTAGCAACAGCCTTTTCTCCCCTATTTAAATCAAACTCCAGAGTAAGCAAGATCTTTTGTCCCAGGGCCAGCGGTTCCTTTACGTATATAAGCGCCCCGTGCCTGGAGACATCCCGGAGCAATCCTTCATGACAGGAGGCAGCCGAGTTATTCGAAAGCAGAGAAAACTCGATCTTTAAATTTGCCGGTATACGCTCACTCCTCCTGCGCTGCGGCCGGCACAATCCAGGTTCCTCCTGCAGGACATTAACCCTGTTTCCAGCCGCCTCTATAACGCTGGCCTGGCAGAAGTAAAGAGCTTCTTCGTGCCGGTAAATCTCTAACTCCACCTCGTCCCCGGGATAAAGCTTTATATCAGCTAATAAAAGCAGGGAAAGCTCGCTTTCAATTGCTTTTAAAATAGAAGCTTGTGCTGCAGCTCCACTCTGCCGGTGCCGGACCTTTACATACCTGCCGGGCTTAAAGAGCATACTTTAATCTCCTCCATCATCTATGGCCTGCACCACCAGGCGATAAGGCGGATTGGGACGGTAAAGGGGATGACAGGTGACAAGTACCAGACGATTCCCTTCGCCGTCACAGGCCATATACGAAGTGTCAGTGGATTCAAATACAGAACTGCTTAACGCCGTGTAGGTAAAGCTTTCATGGTTTGTTTCTATCACGATCCTATCCCCTTTTTCCACCTCATCCAGGCGGTTAAATAGGTGACCGTATGCGTGTGCGCGGTGAGCGGTGACAACCGATGTTCCTTTTTCACCAATACCTGCT
>CAZXDQ010000318.1:0-2677 GCA_964639405.1 uncultured Syntrophomonadaceae bacterium
AAGTCATTGAAGAAATTTTAGACACGGTGGAAGTACCGGCTCCGGTAGAATAGCAGCGCTCAACTATTCTGGAGGTATAAGCTTGGATATTTCAACATCCCGCCGGCAGGATAAACGCTTCTTAAGCGTTTTTTCCAGCGGTCTCTTTCAAATATTCACCTTGATTCTTTTTTTGGCAGCCGTGCTTAACCAGCTGGGAGAGCTGGCTTTCCTTGCTGTTTTGATCCTATTGGTGTTCAACGGCTCCCGCCTCTGGGCTTATTTCAGCTTGGCCCGCCTTAACTCCAATATCAAGGTAGACCGGCAGCGGTTTTTCCCCGGGGAGAATATCACCCTCCGGGCAACCCTCACTAACCAAAAGATCCTACCGGTGTGGGTGCAGTTGGCTTTGCCCCTAAACTGGAACCGGGATTTCCAACCTCCGGTTACTTTCCACCCGGAAGGCTCCCCGGGAGCAGCAACCTCCTCTCCTGTCGAAGGGAACATTTTACAGGAAGCTTGCAGCCTGGGCTCCTACCAGCAGGCCGTAATTCGCTGGGATCTCCACGCCCGCCGGCGGGGGGTATACAAGCTGCCGGAGCTAAAACTGCAGAGCGGTGACCTGCTGGGATTTTACCACCAGGAAAAAACGGTGGATAGCGGAAGTGAATTATTGGTGCTCCCCCGGGTGCATCCCCTGTCCTGGTCGGGGATTCAAACTCGTATTATGGGGGGAAGCCTGTCCTCCTCCGACCCGGTTACCGATCCGGTGCATCCCATTGCTACCAGGGATTACCATCAAGCCCATCCCGCCCGCTTTATCCATTGGAAAGCCAGTGCCCGTCGAGGGAGGCTGCAGGAAAAAATCTTCGAGCCCTCCGCCCAGGTCCAGATCCTGCTGGGGATCGAGGTAAGCGCTTTCGCCAAAAGCCATGGGGAAATGTTCGAATACACGCTGGAGGCCGCCGCTTCCCTGGCGGTAAAAATGTCGGAAAAAGGCGTTCCGGTGGGGATGTTTACCAACGGCTCCCTCCAGGGAGGGACTTTTTTCTGCGCCCCTCGGGAAAACTCGCCTTACCAGGCCGGGAAAGTCCTGGAAAACCTGGCTCGCCTGGAAATGAGAGAAGAAGTTCCTTGGAAAGAAGTGCTCCTCCAGCCCTCCCTGCTGCCCACCAGCTGCCAAAGCCTCTTGTTCACCGGGAAAATAGGGGAAAAGACCAGAGAAGCAGTAAGCATGATGAGGCATCTGCGAATCCCGGTAACCCTGATAACTAGCTTCCCCTCTTCCCTGCCGGGAACAAAGGAGGGGTTAGGCGCAGAAAAAATAGTATCCCTGGAAGAGATTTTGACCCCCCGTGTCCCTGAAGAGCAACCGTTGGGAGAGAGGGGGTGGCGGAAGCATGCATAAAGCCCTTTTTTATCTCTCAGCGGCAGGAATGGAGTTTTCCTGGATTTACCCCCTGGCAGCAGTTCTCTTTTATCAGGCCCAGGTTCCTCCTTATCCGCCTTTACCTGGGGCGCTGCTGTTCCTGTTAGGGGGCTGGTCCCTGGGGTCTCTTCGCCGGCTGAAAGTGCGACCAGTTTGGAAGCTGGCCCTCCACCTCGCAGCTGCCTCTGCTGGAACCCTGGGAACATTGTATTTTTACGGCTTGGGCAGAGGGGCTGGAAGCTTCGGGGAGTGGCTAACCCAGGTGTTTGCCGGTCCCTACCAGCTGCTGGAAGGAGCTATTTTGGCCCTACTCCTCTTCTGGAGCGCCATATTCTACTTAAGCGGAGTTTTCCTGCTACGCCGCCCCGCCTCCCATCAGGCTGTGTGCACTCGTTTGGATCTAGGAATAGCGGTATTTATTCCCTTGATCATATTCATTAGCGCTCTGGATACTCCTTTTCCCGGCCTCTACCGTTTCCTTTGGATATTTTTCCTCTTCAGCCTGGCGGCTGTTTTTCTGGCCCGTAAACAGGAACACCTCTCGAGCCGGGTTCAGTTTACTTATTCCGCCGTAGGCGGGGGCATGGCTTTTCTTATCGGTTTTGCGGTACTGGGCGTAGCTGTCGTATCGGCATTTTTCCCCCACCTAACCCGTGGGGTGGACACCGGCTACTCTCTGCTGCGGAGAATGACCGCCCCCCTGGAAGAAGGAGCTTTGCAAGGGTTAATATGGATTTCTTCCCGGGGGGCAGGGGATACCCCGGATCAAGAAAGCACCCTGACCGACCCGGCAAACGGAGCTTCCCCCGCCGAAAGCGGAATGATAAGCGAACCCCTCATCAACGCTGTCAGTTACCTGCTGCAGGGGCTGATGCTGCTAGTAGTGCTGGGGCTGGTGGTTTTTGCTCTCTGGATGCTGCTGCGCCGGCTGCTGGCTCCGCCATCCCAAGATGACGGGAGCCCCATGCAAAAGAGTTCCCTTTGGTCCCTCCTTAGTTGGCGGAAGTGTTGGCAGATACTAGCAGGAGCGCTGGGCAAAATATTTTCCCGTAAAATCCCCCGGGAAGCTGGCCCGGCAGTCCGTTTCTACTTTAGGCTGCAGTCCTGGGGAAAAAGCATCGGTATTCCCCGCCCCCGCCACGCCACCCCCCGGCAGTACGCCTATCTTCTGGGACAATACCTTCCCCGGGAACAAAAAGACCTCCTTTTCCTGGCGGAAGCCTATAACCAGGAAATTTACGGCGGCAGCATTCTTCCAAGAGACCAGGT
>CAZXDQ010000319.1:0-2669 GCA_964639405.1 uncultured Syntrophomonadaceae bacterium
AAAAGATATTTCTAAAGGAAGAATTAATAACGATGTAAAAGATAAAGCTCTAGCTCTGATGTACCCTTCGGGTGATATAGAGGATGCCGCAGAGGCACAGCTGGTGATTGAAGCTATTCCTGAGGACAAAGCATTAAAAAAAGAACTCTTTGAAAGGCTTCACCTTGGTTGTCCGGGGGAAGTGATTTTTGGAACCAATACTTCTACCCTACCTGTTACAGAACTGGCGGCGCACAGTGGGAGACCAGATCGCTTTATTGGCATTCACTTTTTCTTTCCCATACCTTATAACCCCCTGGTAGAATTGGTGCCGGCGCATCAAACTTCTACTGCAACCCGGGAATTAGGGGAAAAATTGGTACAGAGTTTAGGCAAAGAATTTATCATTGCCCGCCCTTATCCAGCCTTTATTGTTAACCGTATTATCTTTGCGGTAATGAATGAAGCCCTCTGGCTGCTGTGGGAGGGCAATAAACCGGAGGATGTGGATAAAGCGCTAAAACTTTCTATGCAGTGGCCTTTGGGACCTTTAGAAATGATAGATCACATTGGACTGGATGTGGCTTTAAATGCTCAGCAGTCAATATACTATGAATTCCAAGATCCCCGTTACCGGGTTTGCCCTCTGCTAAAAGAGTACGTAGCGGCGGGGCGATTGGGGATAAAAAGTGGAAAAGGCATTTACGATTATCAAAAATAAACTCTTCCACAAAGTCAACCACAAACTCTTCCACAAAGTCAACCACAAAGTCAACCACAAAGCCAACCACAAAGCCAACCACAAGAATTCTTTTACAATTATACTGTTAAAACTAGTATAAAAGTTATGAAGAAAGGAGATTGTTGATGAAAACCAAAGAGGAATATCTTGAGAGATTAAGAAAGATGAAGCGCAACCTTTATTCTAACGGGGAAAAGATTGACCGCCTGGATGAAAGGCAACAGCCTTGTTTAAATGTTATCGGGTTAACTTTTGACGCGGCTTGGGATGAGGAAACCAAAGACTTATGCACGGCTACTTCTCACCTGACCGGGGAAACCATTAATCGTTTTAACCATATTCATCAGACCCCCGAAGATCTCCACAAAAAGCAAGACATGACCAGGGTGCTATGCCAAAAAGTGGGAGGCTGTATCCAGAGGTGTATGGGGGTAGATGCTGCTAACGCCATCCATACTGTTTCTTATGAAGCACAAAAGCAACCTCAGGCTAAAACCAATTATCACGACAACTGGATAAAATTTTTGGAACGCTTCCAAAAAGAAGATCTGGTGGGCTGCTGCGCTCAAACCGATGTTAAAGGAGAGCGCTTAAAGAGACCTTCTGAGCAGTCTGATCCAGACATGTACTTGCGCATAGTGGAAGAGCGAAACGACGGTATCGTGGTGCGAGGTTCCAAAGTGCATATTTCCGAAGCTTCGGTAGCTGACGAGATTCTGGTGGTGCCCACCCGTGCCTTAAAAGGAAACGAGGGAGAATACGCGGTGAGTTTTGCAGTCCCGGGGGATTACGATGGAGTCAAGCAAGTGGTTCATTTCCACAACCACCGGGAAAGAGAACATTTTAAACGGGGAATGGACACTGGCGCCACCGATTCCTATGTTATCTTTGACGACTGCTTTGTTCCTTGGGAGCGAGTTTTTGTATGCGGAGAGAACCAGTTGGGAGGTGCTACTGCCCTGCTGTTTGCTTTATTTCACCGTCACTCCTATTCGGGGTGTAAGCCAGCCCTTTTTGATTGTGTGGTGGGGATGGCAGCAATGGCAGCTGAAATAAACGGCATTGAAAAGGCCTCCCACGTCCGGGAGATGCTGGCGGAGTTAATTATGTACGCGGAGCTGGGGTATGCTGCGGGTTATACTGCTTCGGATTTGGGTAAGGCAGAAGTGTATCTGCCTGGAATGGGTTTGGTGCCGTTTGGCCCTGGCAACTGTATCCCCGACTCAATTTATTCCAATGTAGGCAGGTATCTTTCTGGAGAAGCGGTATTCAGGGAGCAAGAAATTTTGTGTAACATTGCTGGAGGACTACCAGCTACTTTTCCTTACGAAAACGATCTGGTTAACCCGGAAACGAAAGAACTTCTGGAGAAGTACATCAAGCGCAACCAGGAAATACCAATTGAAGATCAGATTAGATTCTGGCTGCTTTTTATCGATCACACCCTGACAGGGACCGCTGGTTCTCATACTTACGGGGCTTATCACGGCGGGGGTTCCCCTATAATGGAGCAAATAGCTATTACCTCTCAGTATGATGTGGAAGCCAGAAAGGATCTGGTTAGGGATCTGGCAGGGATAAAAAAGAAAAAATAACCCCAAGGATCACCCTTTGCACCTTTTGATAATAGATATAGTTACCGTTATGTTATAGTGAATAAGGTAAGAAATAAACCTCAAAACAGATTGGTTGAACCTGATCCTGGAAAATTTTTTTGGTTTGATTAAAATAGAGAGGCGGTTGTAGGTAAGCACAATGGAGCCGCCTCTCATGAAATTTTTACTTAGAGAAGCAGGATATTTTGATCAAAATAAACGGAATCAAAATTTTTAATAATGGAGCGGCAGGTTTTGCCATGGACATTGAAGAATTTACAGAGTACGCTGATCAGGTGGTTAACGAAGAAGTCCCTTCTCCTCTACTAAAGAACCTCCACAGGGGAATAATA
>CAZXDQ010000320.1:0-2664 GCA_964639405.1 uncultured Syntrophomonadaceae bacterium
TCTGAATCTCTCCTTTCTGATTTTATTTCACTCATTACATCATTTGCCTTTATTTAACATTTGATAAATTGATCACCTGCAAATTAATTACCACCCCCTTGCTTGAAAAATTTTTACCTCCTTTGCTATTATTTTTTCATTTATTTTTACTTCTCGCTGCAAATTACTATATTTTTACACAAACAACACCTCCTTGGTAATGCAGTTCTATAAAAGTACAAAAAAAAAGAGAGGCAGATTTCGCCTCTCTTTTGGGTATAAATATATCTATTTTTTTGTAATCCTTATAGATCTATCCCGTATTTAATTATCGATTACCAAATATTTACTTAACAAGTACATAAAAAAACGGATTTTCTCCGTCACCAAAAATTCCCTGTTAAATTATAGTTATAGGAGGTCAAAAATTTGTACACACGTATGAGGCAACCCTCTGTGTGAGGCAAATTTCTTTCTAGGTTTTTCAACGCTTTCTGACTATATTATAACATAGATTTGATCGATTTCAAGGGTAAATTTAATAAAATATTGCATTTTTTTTATTAAATTTTCTGGTCTACTCTCCAACATTAAATTATTTCCCAAACCAAAAGCTCCCTGTTTAAAACCAGGCACCTGCGGTGTTCTTTAGCCCACTGCACCTGGAATGCTTGGTATTGTTGGGTCCCGTAAGGGACTGAGTACCTCATATTCAATTTGAGATCCAGCCTTTTATGCATCTCTGCGGCGTGATCGATGTATTTTGATTCAGGGGAATGAATCTGGGTGGGGCTGATCATTAAAGCCAAATACCCTCGGCTCATTCTATTACCTATCGAAGTAAGCAGCTCTTCCAATACCCCGTGAAAGTCTTCTAAAGATAGATGGCTCAGATCTTGTGGATCACTGCTGTATTTTCCTGCAGCCTGGCGCCAGTATGGGGGATCCAGATAAACCAGTTTAACCTCTTCCCATTCCAGCGGAGGCAAGCCTTGCAGCACATCCCACTTACGCACTTCCCCTTCTGCTGTGGGAAGCCTGTCGCTAACCCAATATCGGCGCGCCCTTTTTTTGCAAATTTCTGCAGTAGTACCTCTGCCTGCAAATAGATCTACCACCGTGTCAAAAGGTTCGGTATAAAGATACAACAAATTCTCCACCCACCGCTCATCGGTTATGCCCCGCCATTCAGTGGCTGAAGTCCTCTGTTTCTGCCTCCAAACGTTGTAAAGGGGTACTTCAAATCCACCCTTCTCCCCTGCATCGCTAAAATGGGCCAACCCTTCCCGAGTAATTATTCTATGCTTGCAAATCTCCAAGCACTCCGCCACTTTATCTGCGGTCAGCCCCAAATATTCTGCTGTTTCCTGAACAGAGTTGCAGGCTAACCAGTGGTAGTAAGCTTTGTCCAAAGTCTGCTGGTCTATCCCACTCTGCTTGGCCCACTCTTCTTCTAAGTAGCTGTAATCACGTTTCTGCTGTGCATACAAAAGCGAGTGTTCCTTCTTGTTCTGCAAAACTTTTTCGGCTGCCTGGGTGACAGATGACTTGCTGTGCAAAAGCTCCATTTTTTGGAGTTCCCCCAGGAATTCCTCCCCAAGGTCAACTGTTGTTTCTTCTATCTCCCTGGTTTCCTTCGAAAAACTGCATAGAACCTCCCTGGAATCAAGGTTGGAATAATAGCGATATGCAGTTTCCAGCGCTGGTTTGGCATCTTCCAGTGCCCTTCTTTTACCTTCCAGGGTTTCTTGAGCTGCTTTCTTTTTGATCTTGTCGGTTTTAAATATCTCTTTTAGTGCCTGTACAGGGGCAGTTTCCTCTATTTCCCTTACCGCTTGGCTAACCTTTTGAGCTTGTGTTTTGGACAAATTCCTTTCCATAATAAAATCGTGCAGCCACTCCCAATCTTCCTTGGGGCATCGATAAATCTGCAGCAGCTTGCCAATTTCTGTTATTAGCTGACGGCCGTTCGTCATCTCAGAAAGCTTTTGATAAACTTCTGCAGCGTTTACGTATTCGTTTACGGTATTTCGAGACAACCCGATCTTTTCAGAGTAGCGGGCTATGGAAAATCCAGATTTGCTGTGCTTAAAAATGACTTCCCTGGCATTCAGCCCAATCTCCAAAGGATGGCTTTCTGTTTGTATATTGCCAATAATTAGGTGGAGCAGGGCTTCTTCGTCTTCCATTTCCTCCACGGCACAGGGGAGCTTTTTAAAACCCAGCTCCCTAGCGGCAACACACCTGTGCTCCCCCTGGATCACCTGGTATCTTTCATTTTTTTCTCCAATAGGACGCACTAACAGCGGTTGGCTGCTGTAAAAACCGTACTGCTCAATGGAACTCTTGAGCTGTTGTATCTTTTCTGGATTGCGCCCTAAGGGCCTATTAGAAGGGTGAAAATCCAGCAAATCTATATCCAGCAGCCTTATTTCATGCTCCTTTATAACCGTGCCTTCAGTTGTTTCCAATTTTTGACCTCCAGATAAAAGGTTTTTCGGCGAGCATATACAGTGCCTTAATTTTAATTTCTGTGTCAGGGGGCGGGAACCCTCCCGCCCCCTCTCTACTGCTGACATCGGGAAAGCAGCTTTTCCACCTGTTCCCAGGTAGTGTAGTAACGTTTATTAATGTTATAAAAATTTATAAGCCATTGTTTTTTCCAGTTATAAACATTGTTTCTTT
>CAZXDQ010000321.1:0-2655 GCA_964639405.1 uncultured Syntrophomonadaceae bacterium
TCCTAAAAACCGAACGAAGGAATGTAAGGGCAAAGACCCAGCGAGGCATGATAGGAGGCATGATAGGATGAGTTTCAGGATAGTATCGGTTAAATGAAATTTTTTGTAATTCTAATAATAACGGGGATAATTAATAATGCTTAATAAAACCAGGAGGTGAAAGCTTTGAGAAATCAAGACAGCATTAAGGTAGGCCTGCCGCATCAAGAGGTTTTCAAACACTGTCAAAGGCTGCTGGAAGAGAACGACTTTAATATTCAAAACGTAGACGAAGCCTCGGGTAAAATAGCAGCAGCTACCGGTATTTCCTGGGAAAGCTTCGGGGAAAAAATTAATGTAGAAGTGGAAGATCTGGGCGGTGGGCAGACTCTGGTAAGGCTGCTTAGCAAGTCCAGGTTTCCTTTTCAGTTTATAGACTGGGGGAAAAACAACCAAAATGTAAAGAATCTGGTAGAAGGTCTGCAAAAGCTTTAAGCTTTATGGGAGGTGTTTAAAGTTAAGTGCAAAAGAAAATGGCAAGCCTTGCGGCTGGCGGTTGCGGTTGCCTTGGTAGCGGTGATGGCTTTGCTACCTGCTTGCGAGACAGAAGAAGACGACGAAGGCTCTAAAGGCCTATTTTACAAGGTAGAAGGTGGGGAAAACGAAGTTTATCTGTTCGGCTCCATTCATTTCGGCAAGGAAGAGATGTACCCGCTGCATGGTGCCGTTTACAATGCTTTGGAGGAATCCGATGTTTTAGGCATGGAGCTGGATCTTGCAGGGGTGCCGGAGTCGGAAATAGCAGATAAGCAGCTCGAAAAGGGCATGTACCAGGATGATACCAGGATGACCGATGTAGTCTCCGAGGAAGTTTTCCATGAGTATGTTGAACTGGTAGAAGGCCCCGGCATAGAAAAAGAAGCATTAAAGCAAATTAAGCCCTGGTTCGCAGCCATGGATGTGGCGACACTCTCTATAATGGAAGCAGGGCTGGATCCGGAACTGGGTATAGAAAGCTACTTTATGGAAAAAGCAGAAGAAGAGGGCATGGATACACTGGGGCTGGAAACCATCTCCGACCAGCTCTCCCCTTACGATAAACTTTCCGAAGAATCGCAGGCTATTTACTTAGAAAATTCCCTGGAAGAGATGGAACAAGCAGAAGAAGAGCTGGGGGAGATGTTGGACCAGTGGAAAGAGGGAGATGTGGAAGCCTTTGCCGAGCACAGAGCGGAGACCCTGGAGGAAGCGGAAACCGACTCTTTAAAAGAATTCCAGGCCGCTTTTTTAGATGGCCGGGATGAGCAAATGTCTGCGGAAATTGAAGAACTGCTGCACGATGACACCGGACATACTTACTTTCTGGTAGTAGGCGCCTTGCATCTGGCTGGTGAAAACAGCATAGTGGAGAGGCTTGAAGAGAAAGGATACCAGGTAACCAAAATGTATTAGCTCGCGGTTCAGAGAAACCGCTTACACAGAGCTATTTAAGTTTAATTGAAGCTTCCGCCTCTTTGGCAGGCGGAGGCTCTTCTTAGCATTGAACACAATCTTTATTTTAACTGGAAGCAGTGTCTTTAGCTGGTAGCCTATTCGTTTGCAACCCTAAGAAATGATCAATAACTCAACACTTTTATGCTGCTACGTAAATCAGTAAATATTGTTGAATATCTGACCTAAATCCTGGGCAAAATCTGACTTTTTAAAATCAGCAATGATTACAAAGAATAACATGTTTGACAATTGAATAAAATTACTATAAAGTAAGTATTGGGTTTTCCAGGCGATGGAGCTCGCCTTATTTGCCCGTAGAGGCTAATGGCTCCTATCTACCTTCGTAAAGAATTCCGAGGGCAGATAGGAGCCATTTGTTTTTTTAATTATTTTAAATTTTATTGAGCCATGTTAATAAAAACCATAAGGGGCAAAGAAGTTTAATATTAGTATTATAGTAAGCATAATTAAGTAAGCGGAACTATGAGGAGTAAAAAGATAGTGGGAGAGAGTGAACCATGGACTTAATGCTGTTGGGATTGTTATTGATTCTATTAGCCGGCTTCATATTTGGAGAATTAGCTGATAGATTTGGTTTACCTAAACTCATTGGGATGCTTTTATGCGGAATTATTATAGGTCCCTACGCATTGGATTTGTTGCCGGAAGTGATGTTGGAACTGTCTGATGAAATCCGCATGTTAGCTTTACTGGTAATACTTTTTAAGGCTGGGTTAGGCCTGGATAAAAATAAAATATTAGCCCAGGGGAGTGTTGCCATAAGGCTTGGCTTCTTACCTGCAGTTATTGAAGCTTCTGTGGTAGCAGTGGCTACCCATTATATTTTTGGATGGGATTGGCTTACCAGCTGGCTTTTAGGCTGGATAATTTGCGCCGCTTCTCCAGCAGTAATTGTACCTTTAATGCTGCGACTTAAGGCCGAAGGCTGGGGAGTTAAAAAAGGAATTCCTGACTTAATTTTGGCCGGGGGAACTGCCAGCGATGCTACAGCAATAACCATGTTCGGCATTTTTCTTGTATGGGTGACTGAAAACGGCACAGGGAATATATGGCATCAGTTAACTGATATCCCGCTTCATGTTGTTTCAGGGATAATATTTGGGCTACTTGCAGGAATTATCGTGGTATATATAATACAAAAAAGCAACCTTACCGGGCATG
>CAZXDQ010000322.1:0-697 GCA_964639405.1 uncultured Syntrophomonadaceae bacterium
TATAGTAATTTGGAATTTTCATTAGATAGAGGAGAACGAGATAGCCGTCAATCTCATTTAGAAGAACTGTTGTGTTCTTTAACGGGTGGAGAAGGAGCGGTAGTAGTCAATAACAATGCTGCTGCCGTATTTTTGCTTTTAAATACTTTGGCAGAAGGTAAGGAAGTGATTATTTCCAGAGGTGAATTGGTGGAAATCGGAGGTTCTTTTCGCATGCCCGATGTTATGGCTTCAAGTGGGGCCCGGATGATAGAGGTAGGAACCACCAATAAATGCTATCTTGCTGATTACGAAAAAGGGATTTCTGAGGAAACTGCCCTCTTGGTGAAGGTGCATACCAGCAATTATCGTATTTTGGGTTTTACCGAAGATGTTAGCCGCAATGAGCTCTCTTCTTTGGCAGCCAAGTCAGGAATTCCCCTGGTGGAAGATTTAGGAAGCGGCGCCCTGGTAGATGTGGCAGAGTTAGGTTGTTCACGAGAACCAATGGTGCAGGATTGTCTCCGAGAGGGGGTTTCCTTGGTAACCTTTAGCGGTGATAAGCTGCTAGGAGGACCTCAGGCTGGAATTATTGTGGGTAATAGAAATTTAATAAACCGGATAAAACGGAATCAAATCGCCCGGGCTTTAAGGGTGGATAAATTTACAGTAGCAGCTTTGGAGGCTACTCTACGGCTCTACTGGGACCCAGAGAAAG
>CAZXDQ010000322.1:707-2655 GCA_964639405.1 uncultured Syntrophomonadaceae bacterium
TTGGGCTGCAGTGAGGATAGACTAAAAAGTAGGGCAGAAAAATTATTTTACGATTTACAGAAGTGCGAACAGTTGAAAGGGGAATTAGAGATGCAGAAGAGCAGTTCTACGGTAGGAGGAGGGGCTCTTCCCCTGGAAAAGCTGTCCACTTACGTGATCAAATATTACCCCCGAGAAGTTTCCCCTATGGAATTGGCCAAAGCGCTAAGAATAGGTAATCCTCCAGTTATACCCCGCATATATCAGGAAGCTCTTTACTTTGATTTAAGAACCTTGTTTGAGGGAGAGGAAGAAGTTGTAGTCGAAGCTCTGCAGAGAGCTCTCGGTGAGATTAATTGAGAAAACGAGGCAAAAAATAGCTTAGCACTTCTCACATGTTAATTATAGGGGTGAATTGGATTGAGTTCGTTGGTGATAGGTACTGCTGGCCACGTAGACCACGGGAAGACGGAGCTCATAAAAGCTATAACCGGGAAAGACACGGATCGCCTGCAGGAGGAAAAAGATAGGGGAGTATCCATAGATCTGGGGTTTGCTTCCTTTCCTTTGCCTGATGACAGAATAGCTGGGATTGTTGATGTGCCAGGACATGAAAGGTTTATTCATAACATGCTGGCGGGAGCAGGAGGCATCGACCTCATCCTCTTGGTTATAGATGTAAACGAGGGAATTATGCCTCAAACCAGAGAACATTTGAACATAATGGAATTTTTAGGGACCCGGCAGGGGATTGTTGCTTTGACAAAAGTTGACTTGGCTGAAGAAGAGTGGTGTGAAATAGTGGAGGAAGAGGTGCGGGATGAGTTGCAGGGTTCGGTATTAGAAGATGCTCCTTTACTGAGGGTTTCTGCGTATACGGGAGAAGGTATAGAAGAGCTAAAGGAAAAGTTGCAAGAGCTTTCCCGGGGGCTGGTGGTTAAAGATTCTTCTGCCCCCTTGCGAGTTCCTGTAGATCGCTGTTTCTCAATAGCAGGATTTGGGACGGTTATTACTGGAACCCTGCTTCAGGGCAAAGTAAGTAAAGGTGACCAGGTAGAAGTACTCCCCTCAGGAATTAAAGCCAGGATACGGAATGTGCAGATTTTTGGCAGTAATGTGGAAACAGCCGAAGCAGGGCATCGAGTAGCGTTGAACTTATCTGGTTTAGAAAAACAGGAAATAAATAGGGGGCATGTGGTATGTGGCCCTGGTTATTTCAAAACTACTACGCTGGTGGATGCTTATATCAAGTTATTACCTAAAACTCCCCGTAAACTCAAACATATGGCACCAGTGCACTTCTACCAGGGCACTTCCCGTATAATAGCCCGAGTAGCTTTTTTGGATCGAGAGGCGTTACAACCAGGAGAAGAAGCTTTGGTGCAGATAAGGCTGGATTTGCCATTGGTAGCTGAACGGCAAGACCGTTTTATAGTTAGGTCCTATTCCCCCATGACTACGATTGGTGGAGGCATAATTTTAGATCCCTTCCCCGAAAAAAGATATCGGCGTTATCGGGAAGCAGTGCTTCACAGGTTGGAAGAACTAAAAAAAGCTACCGCTACCGGCGAAGATACCGGTTATTTATTGCAACAGTTGGAAAAAATGCAGTTGGCAGATAAAAGTCAACTGCAAAAAGAGGCCAGGTTGAGTGGGGAAAAGGTTGAGGCGTTGCTAAATAAGTTGGAGCAAGAAGATAAAATATTGAATCTAGGAGAGGCATTAATTTCTGGAAAAGTATATGGGAATTGGAAAGATAAAGTTAAAAATTATCTAAACGATTATCATGTCCGTTATCCACTCTATCCTGGAGTCCCTAAAGCTCAACTGAAGAAGATAATTCCAGTGGAGATAAGTGTTCGACAATGGGATGCTTTTTTAGCGAGCCTGAGGAAGGAAGAGGTTATCGAGTTCAAAGAAGATAAGATATCTCTCTTTGGATTTAAGCCTACTCCTAATGAAAGGGAGC
>CAZXDQ010000323.1:0-2643 GCA_964639405.1 uncultured Syntrophomonadaceae bacterium
CCACCAAAAAAATAGCTGAAGAAATATCTCCGGGGATTTTTAACCTACAGGGCTGCAGATGAACTGGTCCTTTCACTCGGTGGGAATTGTTTTTGGTTTCCACTTCCACTCCAAAATCATTAAGCATCCTTTCCGTGTGATCCCTGCTTGGAAAAGGTTCCTGGACCACGGTTGAGCCCTCTGTAAATAACCCCGCCAACAGGAGGGCTGACTTAACCTGAGCGCTGGCTACTTCCAAATAATGTTCCATCGGGTAAAGGGATCCTCCCCTTACCCGGAGGGGAAGCTTGTCTCCTCCATTCCCACCCTGGATATCAGCTCCCATCCTGCGTAAAGGTTCCACCACTCTACTCATAGGGCGTTTACTCAAAGATTGATCCCCTTTTAGCCTACTTCTAAAAGATTGTCCTGCCAGAACCCCTAAAAGTAGTCTGGCTGTAGTACCCGAATTTCCGGCATCCAAAACATTGGTGGGGGGCTTTAACTTCATCCCCTTCCCTGCTACTTCTATCCGATGATTATCAAAAATAAACTCTGTCCCTAAAGATCGAAGACACTTTACCGTAGACATACAATCAGTGGCTTCCGAAACATTCTCTAAAAGGGATTTGCCTTGAACTAAAGCAGACATTATTAAGGCCCGGTGAGACATAGACTTGTCTCCAGGCAGCTTTACTTCTCCATGGAGTTTATCCTGGTGGGACACTACAGCTATCAAAACCAAGCCCTCCCCTACCCGTTATCAAATGAAAAGAATTATTTTCCTATCACCTTTTATGCACTCTATAACCAAGCCGTTTTAACAACTCCAGGGACTGAATTCTTTCCTTTTCGTTTCTGAATCCCAGCTTAATGGAGCCTCCTTCTTCTTCCCTCACATGTAATATTTCAATCTCTGAAATGTTTAGTTGGTTTTCCCCTAGAGCAGTAGTTATTTTACCTATAGCTCCTGGAGTATCTTTTACCAGCACTACCAGTTCAAATATTTCTGGAAAAATACTACGTGCCCGGTAAGGTATGCCTTGTCGGTAATCTCTAGCCTCCTCCAGCAAAGTTTCCAGGTTATTTTCTTGTTCCTTTTCTACAGCTATCTTAATTTCCTCCAATGCCCCTTTAAAAAGCTGTAGGCATTCCAAAATAGCTTTCCTATTAGTGCAGCATATATCTTTCCACATTTCCGTATTGCCCATAGCTATCCGGGTAGTGTCCCGGAAGCCACCGGCAGCCAGAGTTCTTATTAACTCATCTTGGTTTCTAGTAGCCGCTGCCTTAACTAATGCCACTGCCACTAAGTGAGGAAGATGACTCACTAAAGAAACTATACTATCGTGCTCTTCCGGGGACATAATTAACGGTTGAGCTCCTATCCCTTCTACCAAGGATTGTAAATTTTCCCGGTAGTAGTAGGGAATTTTCTGCGAAGGGGTAAGCACGTATATAGCATTCTCCCAAAGGGTAGGATCTGCCGCTTTTACGCCCGATTCTTCCGAACCTGTCATGGGATGTCCCCCGATGTAATATATGCCTTCAGGCAATAAAGGAGGAATTTTCTCTTCCAAATAACTTTTGGTGCTTCCTACATCGGTAACCAGACATCCCCTGGTTAAACTCTCAGCAGAACGGGCAACCAGGGTCTCACAAAATTTTACCGGAACGGCTAAAACCACCAGATCTGCAGCCCCAACTGCCTCTTCCAATTGATTGGTTGCTACATCCAGGGCACCTTTTTCCTGGGCTAACCGAAGAGAGGTACTGCTCCTGGAGAAGCCCCAGACTTCCCGGGCCATTCTTCTCTCCCGGATAGCCATTCCTAATGATCCGCCCATCAAACCAGTGCCCAAAATGGCTACTTTATTAAAAAGATAGCTGTTAGAGTTCTCGTCCCACACACTGAGCCACTCCCTTTATTTCCCCTACCAACTGTTGGAAAGCTTCCGGAGTTAGAGATTGGGGACCATCGGAATAAGCCTCCTCGGGATGGGGGTGGACTTCTATCAATAGACCGTCGGCCCCTGCTGCCACCGCTGCCTTGCTCATTGCAGGAATAAGATCGCGGCGCCCCGTTGCATGGCTAGGATCTACTACTACCGGCAGGTGGCTTTGTTGCTTGGCTACCGCTACTGCACTTAAATCAAGAGTGTTACGGGTATAAGTTTCAAAGGTACGAATACCCCGTTCACAAAGTATCACTTGATGGTTCCCCCCACTCATAATATACTCAGCAGCCATAAACCATTCTTCAATCGTAGCCCACATTCCTCGTTTCAATAATACTGGCTTGGAGGTTTTCCCTAGTTCTTTTAGCAAATAAAAATTCTGCATATTGCGGGTACCGACCTGCAAAATATCTGCATAATTGGAAACCTCTTCCACTACATGGGGATCAATTACCTCGGTAACTACCAGCAACCCCGTTTCTTCTCGGGCTTTTTTCAGCATCTTTAGTCCCTCGGTTTCCATCCCTTGAAAACTGTAGGGAGAGCTGCGGGGTTTAAAAGCCCCTCCTCGCAACACTTGCGCTCCTCCTCTTTTTACTTCTCGAGCGGCATTTATAACCTGCTCTTCTCCTTCCACGGCACAGGGACCGGCCCTAATAACCAACTGCTTTCCGCCTATCCATACTCCTTGCCCCAGGTCAATAGT
>CAZXDQ010000324.1:0-2637 GCA_964639405.1 uncultured Syntrophomonadaceae bacterium
TCCTGAATTTTCGTTTCCACAGGATTATTAATTGTATCCATAATCCAATCTATTTTAATTGATGCTCTATCGGAACGTTGCTTTATAAAATGAAAATATTGAGTATATTTCACGGCACATATCACCTACAAGTTCTTAAATAAAATACTTTATCCTGCAAAACTAAATTTATAGTCTTCTAATAACTTACAAAGAAATTATAGCATAGAAACCATAATGAAAACTACTCCGGCAGCAAGGTTATTGCCCCCTGCCCGCCGGGATAGTTGGTTGTAGTTATATTCACCCCAAAAGCCGTGCCTTTGTGACTTTTAGTAAAACTGCTTATTCTTCAGTGGGATCAACGAGGGTACCATTGAACAAGACCTCGTTAGTCTCCCGGTCGTGAATGTGGAAATAAAACGGGCGATTAACATTCATCTGAAACTCATCTACCGGCACACTCTCCAGCGTCATCTCCACCGATGTGGCTGCCCCAGCTTCCGTCCCTTTTTCATCCACCTCAATAAAAGCCTTGTGTTTAACTTCACTGATAAACAGACGCTGCCCTTCATCCCGGGCCAGCATATCGTAAAAATCGGCCCGGTCGGCATTGAAAGCCACTTCCATGCCCATATTTTCCAATATTTCATTCAAAGTCTTTTCGTACTCCAGGGTAAATTTAGGCAGGGCCAGATTGCCTTCTACATTCTGAAACTGCTCCTGCCACTTATCCCATTGCGTGGCATCCAAACTGCCCAGCAACTCACTCAGGGAACTCTGGTTAGAGGGCAGGAAAACATACATAGCCAACCTTTCTTCCTCCCCGTAAGGCAACCGCACCGCCTGAAACTCATCTTCTTTCTCCAGATAATCGAAATCCCCAGACTGATTCATAAAAGGCACATCTTCAATTTCTTCTTCCGGGGCATGAAAAATGTCCTCCCGGGTTTCTTCCGCATCAAAAGGCTCGCTCCAGTCTCCCTGAAAATAAACAGCGTTGACTAAAAACAACATGGTAAGCGGATCAATGGGGTATTCTACTATCTCCTCAATTTGACCGTCAGTTCGCTCTTGAACCCAGCTATTGATGGTATCCACCGCTCCCTGCTCATTAAAATCCAGTTCCCGGGCCGCTGCATTATAATAATTCATATTGCGTTCTACAAAATCCGGATCAAATTCTTTGCCTTCCCGCATCCACAGCGAATTGGCAATGTTGAGGACCACCTACCTCAGGGCCTGAATTTACTATGGAGGTAAACCGTCCTTTTTTCTACGCTATCCGGGATGATGTTACGGGGACGCTCCTGTTTGTTGGCTCAACGATAGATCCTTCTTAGAAGTTAATTTTGAGGATAAAAATATTTAATTACGCATCCTCTCAATTATGCGTCACAGATTATCAAAAATTAAACAATCTTTTACTTTGTGTATATGTATATAAAGAGGGAGCCCCTTATTTAAAAGAGTTCCCTCTTTTCTAGTCTAGATATGGTTTCCCTTGGAGATCTTTCTCTGTAATTCCATTAACTTATTTCGGAGTTTATCAACCGCTGGTTCCTGCTGTTATCTCAATAAAAGCTGCAGCATCAACTATCTTTACTCCCATATACGATCTCAGTTCCAGCAGGTCTTTATCTCCGGAAACTATATAATCCGCCTCCTCCTGCAAAGCCGCCGCTAAAACATGATCGTCTTGAGGATCCCGGCATACTTCCGGTACCTGCTCCTGCACGTTTATCACTGTGGCAACTCTTTTTATTTGACTGACGAATGCTTGGGACTTGTTCGGTTCCCAAAGGAATTTCTGCACCAGGCATTCTTCCACTTCTTGCAGAATATCAGCAGAAACTACAAGATCGAACAGTCCTTTTATTCCCATGCGGTAGACTTCTCCTGGGTTGCCGCCAAATAATACTGCAGATATAAAAATATTGGTGTCTAATACTGCTTTAAGCTTTTCTGTGTTCATCAACGGCCTTTTCCACGTCTTCTTCTGATTCGATACCTTTCTCCAAAGCCTTCAGGCGGCCATACTCCAGCAGCCGTTGGTACTCTTCTTCTTCCTTTTTACGCCGGTATACTTCCACCATTCCCCGGAAAAGCTCACTTTTGGTTTTCTTTTCTTCTCTGGCGTACTCCAGCACTTCATCGTATATTTCCGGCGGTACAGAAAAGCCAATTACTTTGGTATTTCTCTTTCCCATCACCATCCCACCTTCTCTTATAGTTAAACTTATTTAAACTATATTTATTGTACCCTACTTTTCTTTCCAAGTCAAAAATTCAAAAGCCTGCGTATAAAAAATTAAACTTGCCAGCGTCCTGTTTTTGTCCTGCGCTTGTTAAATATCAAGTATCTGTTACCGTCAAAAATCCCCCACCTTGACCTTCAAGATGAGGGACTATCTTTTTGATCATTGGAATAAGGGGATTACTACCGTTTCAGGCGGCTTTCCAGAGAAAATGCTTCTCACCATAATAATAACTCGTCTAAAACCATCTTATACATATCTAAAAAAAAATCGGGCATGGAAATGAGACTGAAGGTCCACAAATACCAGCCCAAGCATTGAGGCAAAAACATAGACGCCGCCCCCGCCGGGGGGGGGGGGGGGGGGGGGGGGGGTGGGGGGGGGGGGGGGGGGGGGGGGG
>CAZXDQ010000325.1:0-2629 GCA_964639405.1 uncultured Syntrophomonadaceae bacterium
TAACCTTTATTCCCAACCCCAGGGTTATTACCGGAATAACCCCCCCACTAAATAGTTGACCCACAATACCAGCAGGGAAACCTGCTTCCAGATTGGAAAGATAATTGCCTCCCAGCAGGAGAGCGAATAAGCCCATTACTGCAAATACCAAAGCCCCCCCGCTCTCCAGTACGGAGGCAGTTTCTTCTCCAATTTTTTTGGATCCCTCTTCCAGGTTAAAGGAAAGGGCAAACAACACCATACTGGCCCCCGCAATAGCTCCTCCAGCAAAACCACCTCCGGGGGAAAGGTGCCCAAATATGATAATAAACATACCGTAAACCTGAATAAACGGTACGATTAATCGGCACACGATGCGGACAATCTGATCTTCCAACTCCCAGCCTCCTTTATCATTGGGCTATCAAGTCAATGAGCCCTCAAGGTAGCAATAACCGCAGCTATAGCAATAAAGATTACTGTAGCCTCGCCCAAGGTATCCAGAGCCCGGTAATCTACCAGCACCGAAGCAATGATATTGTAAACTCCCGTATCTTCCACCCCTTCATACACGTAACGCTCATGGATTTCATTCTGGGCGGGATTGTCAGGGTCACCAAACGACGGCATTTCTGCCACTGTTAAAACCAAACATAAAGCAATTACTCCCAACAACACAATGGTTAATATTCTCCTAACCACCGTTCCCGGAAGTATAAACAATATATAAAAGGCAGTTATAAGAGCAATGAAAAAGAGTAAAACTACAATGGGGCCTTCCATATTATGTTTCCCCCTCAAAACGAGAATATTTTACAGACTTTTTATTCCTCTCGTTTAGTTTTACTGACCGCGGCTATCAATAGCAACGTAGTCACTCCTGCTCCCAAAGCCGCTTCCGTAAGAGCTATATCGGGAGCGCTTAACTGCAGCCATATTATAGCCATTACCAAACCATAAGAAGCGAACACAATCACCGCACTGAGCATATCTCTGATCCAGGCCACCGAAAGGGCGCAGACCACCAAAAAAGAAAGTAAGAGCAAATCCAGAGCCAAGGTGGTCATTCTTCCCCTCCTCCTTCTATAAAATCTCGGTGAAACTTTTTAATGGGAGGAAAACCGCTCACCCATGCGGCTTTGCCAATAACGTGAGCTGCAGTAGGATTAGTCACCCAAATAAAAACGGTAATAATAATCAGTTTGGCAGCTATGGTAAAATCTGATTGCAACGCCAGCGCCAAAAGAACCAAACCTGCTCCCATGGTATCACATTTGGTAGTAGCGTGGAGTCGGGTATAAGTATCCGGGAGTCGAATCAACCCTACCACTCCTACGGACAGAAAAAACAACCCGCCTATCATTAAAATAACGGAGAGAATCAAGCTGATCAAATGCCACATGGAGATGTAACCCCCCTCTATTCCAACGCGCCTTTTTCCATATATTTAGCCACCCCTATGCTGGCAATAAATGCCATTAAGGCGTAAACCATGGCAATATCAATATAATAAGGGTAGCCGTAAATTAAAGCAAGAAGAGCAATAATTACCACGGTTTTAGTACCGATAATGTTAATTGCCATCACCCGGTCAGGGGCATCGGGGCCAACAATAGCCCTACCCAGGCAAAAAAAGACCAGTACCATCACAATTACAGCTCCATAAAGTTTTAACCCCTCAAAAAAAACTTCTAGCGAAACTATAATGGATTCCACGGTTTATTCCTCCTCCATATGCTTTAAATCTTCATTAAGCTCCCAGTCCAGTAAATTTAAAGCATTTTCCTCGGTAAGAGCATGAATAGTAAGCTCATCTTCCGCGCAGAATATGGTTAAAGTTCCCGGGGTCAAAGTAATGGAATTTCCTAACAACACCCGACTGCTTTCTTTCTTTATTCCCGGGCTGTAACGAATAATGCCAGGGTATATCGGCATCCGGGGACTAAGAACCAAATAAGCTACTTGAATATTAGCTTTTAAGACTGCTACCAAAAAATCGCGAAAATAATGAACTAACCACACCAAGGTGTGTAAAGTAAAAACAGGTCTTTCCGCCTCTTCAAGAAAATTATCTCGATTAATATAAGCAATAAAAAAACTTACTACTATGCCAGTAACCGCTACCTGAAGATCGTACATGCCAGCAACGATTAACCAAAACACTGTCAAAATTATAAACATGCCCCAAAAAGTGCGGCTTTGCTTGAACAATTTTTACCCTCCACCGCTCTGCCATCAAAAGTAAAAACCAAGATTTAGGATGCCAGCAGTAAGAATTTTAACTCTTATGTATCAGTTTTTTTATAAATTCCTCTTTCTCATTCAATAGGGGGCTGTATTGGAATGCAATGGAATGGAATGAAGTTTTTTATCCCACCCATCCTCATCCGGCCCTTAAACATTACTCTCCTCTAATATAAGTTCCGCTTTTACCACCGCTTTTGCTCAGGAGAAAAGTATCCTGGATTACCATACTCCGATCCGTAGATTTACACATATCATATACGGTAAGAGCAGCTATGGAAACTGCCACCATCGCTTCCATTTCTGCACCTGTCTTGGCAGTAGTTTTTACTTTGCTTTCTATCCATAGCAATCCCTGTTCAGTAAAAGAAAAAGTCACTTCCACCTGTTCTATAAAAAGAGGGTG
>CAZXDQ010000326.1:0-2625 GCA_964639405.1 uncultured Syntrophomonadaceae bacterium
CAAAAGGAGGACTTCCGGTGAAAATTTTAGTTTGTGTAGATGGGTCGGAACAGAGTCGGAGAGTGGTGAAAGAGGCGTTGAAAATCGTCCAGGGTTGCCAGCCGGAGCAGGTTTTGATCATCCACGTTTATCCTCCTCCCCGGTCTTCTCTCCCCTTGGCGGAGGGTGAAATTTATTCCCAGGAGAGTCTCGCTTACCTAAGGGAGCAGTTTTCCGAATTGGAGAAAAAGGAGAGGGAAAAAAGAGAAGAGATTTTAACCGAGGCGATGGAAGAATTCAAAAACAGCGGCCAGGAAGCTGATACGGTTATAGAAGTTGGTCATCCTTCGGAAACCATTACCAGGATAGCATCTGAGCAGGAGTTCGACTTAATTGTGATTGGCAGTAAGGGTTTTGGGAGCAGAGGAGTAGGTGGGTTAAAGGCTTTGCTCCTGGGTAGTGTAAGCAATGCAGTAGCTCAGAAAGCCAGTTCGAATGTGCTTATTGTTAAATAAATCCAAAGCAATGGAGGTATTTTTAAAGTAGTTGAAGAATAACGTAGTTGAAGAATAATGATATTAAATATTGCTTCCTTTGGATCTTTTCCCCAAAAGTATCCTCATGGACTTTTTTTAGCTGTCACGAATAATTCTTAGTGAAAATTGCCCCTTTCCTACCCATCCACGGATTTCTTCTTTTTGAGGAACTCGCTATTAGGTATTACCAGTAAAGAAGAGGTAATGTTTGGGCTTTTATTCCAGTTAAAACAAAAGTAGCTTACCTATGCAGAAAGGTTTACCTATGATACTATGAGATAGAGTTCCGCTAGCAGGTTTCCCCATAAAACCTCAGGTTTAGGGAGAAACCTCAAAGGAACAATAATAAATCTAATATGAGGAAAAGGATGAGATGATTCTATGAAAAGCTTGTTTTCCAAAACCATAGATTGCTACATGTGTAATACTACTTTTAAGACTTCCAAGGTAAAGAAAAGAAAGCAAATACCGATACAAACCGACAGCGATTTTTGTACTTATTATTCGGAAGAGAACCCTATTTATTATTTGGTAAACGTATGTCCTAACTGCGGTTATTCTTTTACCGAATCCTTTAAAAAACCCAAAAAAGACCTCAGAGAAGATCTTCCACCCCTACCCGAGGAGGATTATTCCGGTGTAAGGGATGAGACTTTGGCTTTGGAAGCTTATAGGAGGGCTATTCAGTGTGCAAAAGTACAGAAGTCAAACAGTGAAGTTTTAGCGGGTTTGTACCTGCATATGAGTTGGGTATACCGTATAGGGGGGTACCAGGATGAGGAGCTTTGGGCAATGCAACAGGCTCTAGATTATTACGAAGATGCTTTTTGGCACTCTGATACTGGTAACTACGATATGATACTGTACTTATTAGGAGAACTAAACCGGCGTTTAGGCAACCTCAATGAAGCGCTATTTTATTTCCAGAGGGTGGCTACTGACCGCTCGGTTAGCAATCCTAATTTGATACGCAAGGCCAGAGAAATGTGGCAACATTTGAGGGAAGAAAACCAGAGTACTTAGCTTACTTAATATATTAAGGAATGGTATAAATAACTTTTATTGCTACCGAGAACATCAAGGCCATAAAAATCAGCGAGCGTGATAAATCAAACTCGCCGATTTTTGGCTAAATCTTTGTTGAGGGCAAGCTAGAAGATCCTAACTGGAAATTAAACATTTTGTGAAAGTTAAATATACCGGCAACGTAATTATCTAACCTAATTATCTGGGGATAAGTTTAGTTACCTGTATTCCACCTTTGGCCCCTTCTGCATCTATTACCTCCATGCTTATTAGCATATTGTGTCCGGCAATTTTTCCAACTTCATATGTCAATACTGTCTCTTCCCCTGGAGGTATTACTTCATAGGTAATGGTGGGGAAGGAGCCCGCGCCCAGATCTTTAGTTCCTGATGATTGGTTGGTTATTTCCCAATTTATCCAATCTAGATCCAGGTCCCAGGCAATTAGGTCAAAGTAAATAAGCATCATTCCGTACATTTCTGGATATTCCTCTTCTTCTCCATCCACTACCGCTTTTATTACTTCTTGATCTTCGGTTATCCAGACTTCTATGGTTTCTTCAGGGGCATCAGGAGCTATCATTTTTACATGCTGGGTTTCAACCCCGTCGACAGTATCTTCTCCCAAAAAGATATAACTGAAGACATTGTCCCCCTCTTCCTCATCCAGAGCACTTTCGATTACTGTTAACTCTATTTCTTTAAACATCTTCCCGAATTCGGCAATATTAGCAAAGGTATGGAGTTCTTCTTCATCTATATCTAGCTCTGAATCATCAATTTCCTCGTCCTCTATTTCTTCAATGACATCTTCTGCTTGTTCTTCTATTTCTTCTATAGCCTCTTCCGCTTCTCCCATAAAAATACCGCATCCTCCGGTAATGCCCAGCAACATAAGCAAAGTTAGCAGAAATAACAAGTGGTTTTTCATGGTATCACCTCCTCTCAAGAATTTTAAAAATATTACTAACAAACCCATTATAACACTTTTTGCAATAATATTCACTCATATTATTAAGTAAAGTCTAATTTTGTCTAAATTTTGCACTAAGTGTTGTGCCGGGAAAAAACATTAAACCATAAAG
>CAZXDQ010000327.1:0-2617 GCA_964639405.1 uncultured Syntrophomonadaceae bacterium
TAGAGCTTTTGGAGCAGGCTTTCCTGCTGTTAGAAGAAAGCCTGAGCGAAGAAGAGAAGGATAGAGTTTTCTTGGGAGGGACCACCAACATCCTTAATCAACCGGAATTTAAGGATGTGGATAAGATCAAACAATTCCTTAATTTATTTGAACGGGAAGAACTGCTCCTCAACTTGCTGGAAGGAGAAACAGAAGGAAGCAGGGAGATAGAAATTAGAATAGGAGAAGAGAACTGCTTGCAGGAGGTCCACGACTGCACTTTGGTAACTGCCCGTTATATGATGGGCGAGCGCACTATAGGTAAAGTGGGTATCTTGGGTCCTACCCGTATGGAGTACGACAGGGTTTGGTCCGTAGTAAGGTGTATTACTGAAAATTTAAACCGGGTATTGCAAAAATAGCTGTCATGTGATATATCCGATTAGACTCTTAAGAAGTAAAAAATTTATGTTAAGTTGAGTAGTAGTTGGCTTGTTATGGTCTCCGGCGGGAGTCTAACGTTTGTACAGACTTAAATATAGACTCCCTTTGCCTTAAGGTGTTTGTGGTTGGAAGTTTAAAGCTTGAGAAGCTAAGGTGGAGAAAAGAAAGGCAGGTGAAGCCAGGGTGAGGGAAGAACAGGAAGGGCAGGTTCCGCCGAAAAACCAGGAAGATATATACGAAAAGGGAGAGGAACGGGAAGCTGCTGCTGAAGGCAAGGGATCCAGCTGCCAGGATCCTTCTGGGCAACCAGGGGAAGAATTTCAGAGCAGCGACACTGTCGCGGAAACTAGTGAAGAAAATGGTAAAGGGGAAGGGAAAACAGCGGATTATGAAAGTCAATCTGAAGAGGTAGAAGATCTACTGGCCCAATTGGAAACCTTAAAAAGAGAAAAGGATGAAGTGACCACTCTCTTGCAGAGGGTAAAGGCTGATTTTGACAATTTCCGCCGACGAACCCGGGCAGAAAAAGAAGAAGCAGGGTTTGACGCGGTATGCGGTTTTGTAAGTAAACTGCTGCCAGTGATGGACAATATTGAGAGAGCTCTGGAATCTGCAAACAGGGAAGAAGTAGCAAGCAGTTTTGTGGAAGGTTTAGAAATGATTAAAAAGCAGATGGAGCAAATACTGGAGCAGGAAGGAGTAACTACTATCGAAGCAGAGGGAGAAACCTTTGACCCTACTGTTCACGAGGCGGTTATGAGCACGGAAGAAGGAGACTTTCCTTCTAATACGGTGGTGGAAGTTTTTCAGAAGGGTTACCTTATGAAAGGGCGGGTGCTCCGCCCGGCGATGGTAAAAGTTAAAATGGAAGGGGAAGAATCCCCGCAAGAAACAGCAACTCCAGAAGGAAAAGAAACCGAGGAAGATCCTGCAGAAGAAGAGCAGGAGTAAAATAGCACCCTAATTAATAATTTAGTAAAACACAAGGGAGGGTTTAATCATGGGAAAAGTACTGGGCATCGATCTGGGGACTACTAACTCTGCGATGGCAGTGATGATGGGAGATGAAGCGGAAATTATCCCCAACGCCGAAGGAAATCGGGTGACACCTTCGGTGGTGGCTTTTTCTAAGGACGGAGAGAAAATGGTAGGCCAGGTGGCTAAAAGGCAAGCCATTACCAATCCTGACCGGACTATAACTTCTATCAAGAGGAATATGGGGACTGATTATCAGGTAACCATCGATGACAAATCTTATACCCCGGAACAAATTTCAGCCATGATCTTGCAAAAGTTGAAGACGGATGCAGAGAGCTATTTGGGAGAAACCATCACCCAGGCAGTGATTACTGTCCCCGCTTACTTTACCGACAGCCAGAGGCAGGCTACTAAAGACGCCGGCAGGATAGCCGGATTGGAAGTGCTGCGCATTATCAACGAGCCTACAGCGGCTTCCCTGGCTTACGGGCTGGACAAAGGGGAAGAGGAGAATATTTTGGTCTTTGACTTAGGCGGAGGCACTTTTGACGTATCTATCCTGGAATTGGGAGATGGAGTTTTTCAAGTTAAGGCCACCAGCGGCAATAACCGCCTGGGGGGCGACGACTTTGATCAGTGCCTCATTGACCATATAGCGGAAGAGTTCAAAAAAGATCACGGCATCGATCTGAGGGACGACAAGATGGCCCTGCAGAGGTTGAAAGAAGCGGCAGAGAAGGCTAAAGTAGAGCTTTCCAGCGTGCTCTCTACCAATGTTAACTTGCCTTTCATTACCGCTACCCAGGAAGGGCCCAAACACCTGGATGTGGATATTACCCGGGCTAAATTTGAGGAGCTCACTTCCCATTTGGTGGAGAAAACCATGGGGCCCACCCGTCAAGCCTTATCCGATTCCGGGTTAAATCCGGAAAACATTAACCACATTATCCTGGTAGGGGGCTCCACCAGGACACCGGCGGTCCAGGAAGGCATCAAAAAGATACTGGGTAAGGATCCCCATAAAGGGGTTAACCCCGATGAAGTGGTGGCTTTGGGAGCTGCTATTCAAGGCGGTGTACTTTCAGGGGAAGTAAAAGACGTGCTGCTGTTGGACGTAACTCCCCTTTCCCTGGGCATTGAGACCCTGGGGGGAGTATTTACCACGCTTATTGAAAGGAACACCACCATACCCACTTCTAAAAAACAAGTTTTTTCC
>CAZXDQ010000328.1:0-2617 GCA_964639405.1 uncultured Syntrophomonadaceae bacterium
ACCGTTATGGGGGACCCCTACAAGTTGCCTGAAAACTCTCTTTTCTCTATCCAGAAGGCTTTGGCAGAAACTAAACTTAATACAGGCTTGTGTCTAAACCTTGCCATTAATTACGGGGGTAGATGGGAAATAATTCAGGCAGTGAAATCTTTGGCTGAACAATTGATGCGGGGAGAAGTTAAGCCGGAGGAGATAGATGAAAACGTTTTTCATGACCACCTTCAATCTGCGCATACACAAGACCCTGACTTGGTAATCAGGACCAGCGGGGAAAAAAGGATCAGCAACTTTCTTCTTTGGCAAACTGCTTACAGTGAATTTTATTTCACTCCAGTTTTTTGGCCAGATTTTAACAGAACCCATCTTTTAGAAGCAATAATGGAATACCAACGTAGAAAAAGACGATTTGGAGGCCTAAATCTTTTATGAGGTCCCTTACCAAAAGAATCATTTCTGCGGCGATAGCCGTCCCCATAGTCCTAACAGCTGTTTATCTGGGCGGATATTTTTTTTTCGGATTTGTATTAGTAGCTGTATTGTTGGGGGTTATAGAATATTTCTGGATAATAGAGCGATCTTCTGATAATAGTATCCCTGCCATCTTAAAATACACTAGTTACTTGAGTATTATTCTGCTCTTAAGTGCAGTTTTTTTCTTTGTCGATTTAAAAACATACGTTTTAGTATTGGGATGGTTCTTCCTTTATGCCTTGATATTTTTATTTTATTTCCCCCAAATTTCTCTAGAAAAACTATCTTTGTCTTTTTGGGGTATGGTATACTTGGGATGCCTTTCCTCTTTTTTGTTAATGATCCGGGATCAAGATGAAGGTAAATCCTTAATCTTGATATTACTTTTTGGAATCTGGGTATACGACACATTTGCTTATTTTACCGGTTTGAAGTGGGGGAAAAGAAAAATAGCCCCTCAAATCAGCCCTTTAAAATCTTTAGAAGGAGCTTTAGGGGGGAGCATTGGTGTTATATTATTTTCCGCTATTATTACTTTTTGGAGTGCAGACCAGCTGGCTTTAAGTGGTGGGGAATTAATAGGGTTTTCCCTGATAATTATAATTGCTGCCCCACTAGGAGATTTGTTGGAATCTGCCCTGAAAAGAAACATGGGTGTAAAAGATTCCGGAAAGCTATTGCCGGGACATGGCGGTGTATTGGATCGAATCGACAGTTTGCTTTTCACTGCCCCCCTGGCCTACTTTTACCTTTTGGTCATAGCTTAAATTTTGGGGTACTAATTTATATTAACCACTTGTGAGGAGAAGTTTTTTGCCAAAAGTTACCATTATAGGTTCAACCGGTTCAATAGGCGTCCAGGCCCTAGAAGTTATTAATCAATTGGGGCCCCAATGGAAAATAGAGGGGCTAGCAGCGGGGAATAATTACCAGAGTCTCAAACAACAATGTCTTTTCTATCAACCCCCTAAGACGGCCCTATATGATGAAGCTGGTGCGGAAGTATTAAGAGAAGAGCTCCGGGACCATAAAATTGAGGTGTTATCGGGAGAAGAGGGAGTTAACCATTTATCTTCTCACCCAGAAACGGATATAGTTTTAATATCCAGCGTGGGTTTTAGTGGTTTCTTGCCAACTTTATCCGCTTTAAAAGCAGGCAAAAAGGTTGCTCTGGCAAACAAAGAGGCACTGGTGGTAGGGGGAGAATTGCTAAGCAAACTAGTACCCAATTTCCGTGAGCAAATTGTTCCAGTTGACAGCGAACATTCAGCTGTTTTTCAATGCCTTTACGGTCAACACCAAGAAGGAGTAAGAAAAATTACATTAACTGCATCAGGGGGACCCTTCAAAGACAAAACCTGGCCTCAACTACAGCAAGTAACACCAGCGCAAGCCTTAAAACATCCCAATTGGAATATGGGAGACCGCATCACTATTGACTCTGCCACTCTAATGAATAAAGGCTTTGAAGTTTTAGAAGCCAGTTGGTTGTTTGAAATTGGTTTAGATGCTTTAGAAGTCACTATTCATCCTCAAAGTATTATCCATTCTATGGTGGAGTTCCTAGATGGTTCTGTGTTGGCCCAACTAGGTAACCCTGATATGAGAATTCCTATACAGTATTCCCTTACCCATCCCGATAGAGCACCCAATGATTTTCCCACTTTAGACCTAACTAAACAACAACTTACCTTCGAAGCACCAGATTATCAACGTTTCCCATGTTTAAACTTGGCATACCAAGCAGGAAAGATAGGAGGCACTATGCCGGCATGCCTTAATGCAGCAGATGAATTAGCGGTGGAATATTTCTTGAAAGGTAAAATATCTTTCACTGATATTCCCAAGCTCATAAAGATATCCATGGAAAAACACCACCATGTAACTGACCCTAACTTAGATGATATAATAGAAGCAGACAAAATTACCAGGGAGAGTATGTTGCACCAGCTCTCCAGGTTGGAGTGATTATTATGCAAACCTTACTGGCAGCAATATTCGTATTTGGGCTATTAATCTTTGTTCATGAATTTGGACATTATATCGCTGCCAAGAAAAGCGGTGTGAAAGTACTGGAGTTGGCTATTGGATTCGGCCCCAAAATATTAGGATGGCGGAAAGGCGACACTGACTACTCTTTAAGAAT
>CAZXDQ010000329.1:0-2601 GCA_964639405.1 uncultured Syntrophomonadaceae bacterium
GTGCCTTTTTTCAAGGTCAGGGAGTTCATCCCAATATTTAGATTGCTCTGTTTTCTCTATTGTAAATGGCTCACCCTCTGCTGCAGCGTCTAACAACGGACGGAGCGGGCTAGTTTTGGATAGTGAAGACATCCCATCCCCAATTAACTGCCATAAATTTTTTCTTCCCGGATCATAACGGGGTACCCAGTCAGAACCTATACCCCACTCATCCATATCCATTGCCTGCATCCGCGCTACCGGCCCATCCTTAACGGCCTCACCTAGTGAGCGTGCCACTAGGGCATCTGACCAACGGGTTGTAGGGTTTGCAGCATGGTATGCAATCTGAGGAATAGTCCAAGCCATCTCGGCCACGTTCTGAGGTGATTTAGCCAAGAGGATGGCAAGAGCGGTTTGTAAATTAGGATCTTCGACACCATAACTCTTATCAAATTCATCGGATCTGAGATTATGCCCAAAATCCCTAACGAAATTTCCAATAGTGTAATTATCAACGTTAGCAATCGCGTCACGAACTGTTTCTTCATCTATTTCGCCTGTCTCGTACTTGGTCGTCAGTACTTTAGCTACTTCATTTTTCAGTTCCTCCTCAGCGTCTAACTTCTGCTGATAGCCCCCATCGGTTGATATTAGTTTTCGTGCCCTTTCTTCAGCTTTCGTACTCGGTTTGTTGCTACCATCCCTACCCACACCACTACCATGCCCAACAAGGGCACCTAACCCGGCACCCCCGGCACCTAGCAGCAGGGAATCCCTCCATCCTCCCCCTACAAGATGTGGTATGACTGCACCACTACCTAGCCCGATAGCGCCGCCAATAAGGGCGTTCCTTTGCTGACGGTCTAGATTTTCAAACCAGTCACTAATACTTCCTGAAATACCCTCCAAAAAACTGCTAGCTTCTTTTCTTATCTGTTTTTTATTCATTAAGCTGTACCTGTATCTTTATCTGTATCTTTATCTAGACCTTTCATTAACTTTTCTGTATCCATCACTAACTGCGGAGCAACTTGAGAAGTATCCATCATTGCTGCTATCTGCATCTTTAACACTGGTGGAACCCTAAGAAGGTCGGGCTGAAGGGCAATAAGGGTATTGAAATTCTGGGCAACCTCCCTTGGATCATATATACTCATTGCTGGATCTTGAAGTAACTGATATAATAGATGTCTGGCCTTCACCTGATTAACCTCTATCTGATGTGCCGCATCAAAAATTTTAAGTAAATCAGCTGGATATTTTCCTTTACCTGCCTCCATGGGATCAGTTAAACTGAGAAACCTACGGTATGGTTTATCTGCGAAATTTCTCATACCTTGTTCAAAATCACTAATACCTTTTTCCACTGTTTTAACTATCTCTTCTTTCCTTTTTTCCTTTTCAGTCTTACCTTCGGGAGTTGTCTCAAAAAGATCCCCAGCCCCTTTCACCATAAAATTATCCAAACTAAGAAGCCTAAGGGTTGCATTTTTCACTATTTTAGAAGGAATACCATCACCAACATAATTAATAAACTGTACAGCTTTATTAAGGCATTCATTTCCCTTTATACTAATTTCATCCGCTAATTTCTCCACTTCTTCTATCTTATCTAAAGTTGCCCCTACACTGCTGTAAGGTTCTTTACTAAAATCAGTAATATAAACTTTATCCTTCACAGAAGCCTGTTTGTAACTTCCATCAAAGCTATCTGAAAGAAAACCAAGATAAGTTTCAAGATGGGGGTGGTCGGCAAATTTAACCATAACTCTTTCACAGAAATCCATAAAATCCACACCACATTCTTTTATATTTTCTACATCCTGCTCTAATGTTGAATCAAGGTCAGTAATAGAATTGGAAGTTATTACATCTTTTTCACCAAGTTCTTTTGTTATCTCAGCTATTTCGTCAAACATCTCACTCATATCCATTCCAACTAAATCATCAACATGTTCCAGAAGTTCAGATATATCAACATCAGCAGGGGCACTAATTTCAATCCTCATACCGTCTACATCTTCTGGCTCTATATCACTAAGAAAACCACCATCAAGGTTTATATCTTCCAGAAGGTCATAATCTTCTTCACTTTTGTCCTCATCACTATCATCACTATCTGAATCGTTTTCCTCACATTCACTAGCAGCTTTATCTAAAACATTAAAAGCCTCCTGTAGCGAATCTTTAGTTTGTTTTTCAACATAGTCTACACGGGCCATATCAAAAAGCTCATCAACTAAATCAACTTTACTGGATTTAACACTCTCTAAATCACCAAAGATTTCTTCCACAACATGTTCAGGATTAACAATAGGTGAGACAGCAGTTTTTTCTTTGATAGTATTACCAGTTTTGAAGTTACGATTATTAACACCAGTATTATAAGACCGAATAAAAAGCCTGGTCATATCGGGATTAAAATCATATTCTTTGGCAATCTTAGTGGCAGCAACTGTTGCATCTTCCCTTTTATCCTCAGGCTCTTGCTGAGTATCATCCAAATCATATGCTGCTTTTGCTATCTTTTCTTTATCTTCTTTCTTTAGTGTTTTCATTTTAATAAAAGTTATGAAGGTTGATTAACTTAAGTATACCACATTTTAATTAGCAATTCTA
>CAZXDQ010000330.1:0-2594 GCA_964639405.1 uncultured Syntrophomonadaceae bacterium
TCTATTTGGAGAGGCCGCAAATGATAGTTCACTTTGATGAGAATAAATGCGTAGCTTGTGAACACTGCCTGAAAACTTGCCCGGCGCGGGCAATGGAAAATTTAATGGAGAATGTCACCAATTTATGAAATCATCTCATAATCATTCCCGGCGATTTTATCGGCAGATCAACCCGGCAGAAGGGATGGTCTACTTTACAGTAAAAATAAAGGAAACTGATCTATGGGTAGCCGTGGACTACGGGAGCTATACTGAAGATTTGGCTGCTCAACTGGAAGATTATATATGGAGTAAAAGGCGGGAACTGGAAGCTTTAATCCGGGAAGTTCCCGCCTTTTATTATACATTGCAGCCTTTTGTGCTGGATAACCGGCATTCAGGTTTTGCGACAGTCCCTGCCTTAGAAATGATCCGGGCGGGCAACCGGGTGGGAGTGGGTCCCATGGCTGCGGTAGCGGGATCATTTGCTCAGTTGGCCGGTGAATTCCTCCTGGAAAGAGTGGAGGAAGTAATAGTAGAAAACGGTGGCGATATATTCTTGAAAGTAGATAAACCCTGCCGGGTAGGTGTTTATGCCGGAGATTCGCCGCTAAGTGGTAAAGTGGCGCTGCAAATATCCCCGGAAGATACTCCTCTGGGCGTATGCACCTCTTCCGGTAAGGTAGGCCCTTCCTATAGCCGGGGGCAAGCCGACGCCGTGGTTGTTCTTTCCCCATCCACTCCCCTGGCTGATGCTGCTGCTACTGCCCTGGGCAATATGGTAAGCCGCGGCAGTGATTTTGAAACCGGCGACTGCGCTGACGGCGACTGTATTAACGGCGAATGCAAAAATGATGACTGCAGCAATGATGATTCCAAAACTGGGACATACGAAAACGGGGCCTGCGAAAATGGGGCCTATGATAACGGGGTCAGCAAAACTGGGACATGCGAAAACTCGGCCTGTGTAAACGGGGTCAGCAAAGCCGGGATTTGCCATAACGGGATCTCCGAAAACGACCTGGAAAATATATTGCACTACTCCCAGCAGTTTGAAAACATTGAAGGTGTTCTTATAATCTGCGGCGATAAGATGGCCGCCCGCGGCAATTTAAAATTATGCCCCGCCGGGCAATAAGCCAGGGCTCCAGTAGTCTGTTTGCTGGTTACGTACGTTGAAAATATATTCAGATAGCAAGAAGTTTATTAATGGGGTATTTAGTGGTCGAAAAGGAATTATAAGTGCTATATCCTGAGGGAATTGATAGTTTTTCTCCCTCCCCCTTGAGGGGGGAGGGGCGGGGTGGGGGTGTATTTGGTCTTTTCCCTGAAATGCCTAAGTATGTACTGTAAGAATTACTATAAGGAGGTTTAAGGAGAGCAAATATGACAAAGAAAAAAAAGATTGTCCTGGCTGTTGTAAGTGTGTTGTTGGTTTTGGTGTTGGGAGGGATCGGTTACGGGTATTATTTCTTACAGGTTGGGCTGCCTTCTTATACAGGAGAGGTATCTGTAGAAGGTTTGGAAGAAGAAGTGACTGTATTACGGGATGAACGGGGTGTGCCCCATGTGCAGGCTGAAAATTCCCACGACCTGTATTTTGCCCAGGGGTACGTGCAGGCCCAGGAACGCCTTTGGCAGATGGAGATATTCCGCAGAGCGCTGAAAGGTAAAATTAGCGAGGTGGTCGGCGATAGTACGCTGGATATGGATAAATCTTTTCGGAGAATGCAGTTGGAACACATAAGTGAAGATATTGTAGAGATGACAACTCCGGAGACCATAGAAGTTTTGCAGAGTTACGTGGACGGAGTTAACGCCTGGCTGGATAAAGATGAGCTTCCGCCCGAAATCCGGCTTCTGGGCTTCGAACCCGAACCCTGGAAAGTAGAGGATGTTATCGGGGCTATTAATCTGGTAGCTTATGAGGTGGGCACCAACTGGGTGGAAGAGTCTATCCGCGCCGACTTGCAGGAAGGCTTAGATGCGGAGCTTTTTGAGGAAATTTTACCGCCTTATGACGCCTACGGAGGGGAGGCCCCCACCTGGCGGGCAGAAGAAGCTGCGGGTGATCTTCCGGGCGAAGCCGCTAGTAAAGTCGCGGGTGAAGCTGCGGGGGCAAAGCCAGGAGTAAATACTGAGGTAAATTCACAATTGGAGTCACAATTGGAGTCAGAATTGGAGTCAGAATTGGAGTCACAATTGGTATCAGAATTGGAATCAGAATTGGTGTCGGAACCAGCGCCGGTAGAAGGCGAGCCGGCAGAAGCTAACTTGAAAACAGAAGTAGAAAACTCGCAAGTTATACAGGCTTTGCGTGACCTGGCTGAAGGCCAGAGACAAAGCCCCATTCCCCGCCTGGGCAGTAATAGCTGGGTAATCAGCCCGGAGCTGTCGGCTACCGGGCATGCCGTTCTGGCCAACGACCCTCATGTCAGCCTGGATATGCCACCTATCTGGTTTGAAAATCACCTGCAGATGGGGGATGAAGTTGATCTTTACGGATGGTCTATCCCGGGAGCGCCGGGAATAGTCATTGGCCAGAACAGGCATATTAGTTGGGGAATTACCAACATTGGCGATACTCAGGATCTTTTTCTGGAAGAGCAGCATCC
>CAZXDQ010000331.1:0-2594 GCA_964639405.1 uncultured Syntrophomonadaceae bacterium
GGAATGTGAAGAAGCTGCAGAATATATCTAACAAGCATTTGGCTGGTTTTGTGGAATACGAGCTGCAGAAAGGCAATTCTCCAGCATATATAAAGAAGCTGCTCTCTGGTATTCGATTTTTCCATAACCAGGTATCGGGTGCAAGGTTTGAACTGGAAACAAGCAACGAAGCTTTAGGGGTTCCTGAACGGGTGCAGACGGGAGACAGGTCCGTTAATGATGATGAATTTTCTCAGCTCATCAGCATAGCCAAAGAGCAGGGAAAGAACGATATAGCTAATGCCATGATTATAGCAAGGGAACAGGGAATGAGGCTTCACGAAGTTGTCAGGTTAGAAAGGACACATATAGACAGGGCCCTGGAAAAAGGGTTCGTTAAGGTAAAGGGGAAAGGGGGTAAAATTCGCCACCTGGCAATTACTCCTACAACTGAACGGGTGTTTAGGAAACTCCAAAGCGAAACCCCCAGAGGGAAAAAGGTTTTTGTAAGAGAAGGAGAGAAAGCACATCAAGCCCAGCAGCGAATTATGAACTTTATCTACCGGAATAGACCGGATAGGGAGGGAGAGCAGATAACTTTCCACTCTCTAAGATACTCATTTGCCCAGCAGGATTACGAGCAGCATAAAAACGAAAAAGAGACCTCTCAGAAGCTTGGGCATAATCGGGGTAGGGTTACACGGGGATATCTGAGTAAGTAAAACTTCACACCAGTGTGGAAGTCCTGGGTAAAATAAAGGCTTTCGGGATAGCCCAGTTACTATGCTTGAAAAAGCCTTATTTAAACAGGGTTAAATATACAAGTTATAGGTAGAAGATAGTTTTTGCCTGACTAATTAAGGAGGTGTCAGCTTGACAGTCAGGATGAAAGTAAAACACAAAATAGAAATTAAGATACAAGGGTTGCCACAGGAGGTTCATCAAGATATATTATCAGATCTAACCTTGGATAATCCCGAATATCTTAATGCTCTGAAATATGGTTTTTACACTGGCAAAATCCGAGAAAAGATATTCTTATACAGGTCAGTGATAGATAAGGGAACTATTATCATGCCCAGAGGGTATGGCTCTCGACTGCTAAAGAAACTAAATGATGCCGGCATTGAGTATGAAATTATAGATGAACGCATCCTGCTTCCTGAAGTAGACTTTGGATCACAGATAAAATTAAAAGACTATCAGACCCCGGCAGTTGAGAAGCTGGTTTATAAACGTCAAGGTGGAGTGATTGCCCCTTCTGGTAGCGGAAAAACTGAAATTTTGCTTGAATGCATGGCCAGAATAAAACAGCCCGCACTTTGGATTTGCCATACTTATGAGCTGCTTTATCAAACTTTAGAAAGAGCCTGCAGGGTGTTGGATATAAGCAAAGATGAGGTAGGAATCATTGCCGGTGGTCAAGTTACAGTAGGCTCCAGGTTAACCCTGGCATTGATTCAGACGCTGCACAAAGTAGACCTGGAGAATATTAAGGATTCTTTTGGTGCCATAATCATAGACGAAGCTCACCACCTAGTTGCCACGACGTTTTTCGAGACAGTAAACAAATTTCCTGCCCTTTATCGTATCTGGGCAAGTGCTACACCTGAGAGGGGGGATGGATTAAGTCAAATGGTTTACGTTGCTGGCGGGCCGGTGAACTATCAAATTAACTACAGTGAGCTTCCGCTTGAAATACCCGAATTGGTTACAGTTGAAACCACTTTTAGCAGTCAGAAAAAGAGTTACAACGAACTTATCCAGGATCTAATTAATGATAATGAACGCAACCAGTTAGTGTGCAAAACTATCGCTGAAGAAGCCCCGGGCAACTACAGCTTGGTGTTATCAGAAAGAGAGGATCACCTTAAAACCTTAGAAGCTATGCTACAAAAAGCCCTTCCTGATTTAAGAATAGAGGTTCTAAGAGGCCAAAAAAGGAGCAAAAAAAGGCAACGCATTATACAGGACACCGAAGATGGTAATGTTGATATTTTGATTGCTACCCAGTTAGCCCGGGAAGGCTTGGAGATTCCCCGACTTAACAGGCTGTTTTTAGTAACCCCTAAAAAGGCCGAAAGTGCTGTTGAGCAGGAAGTTGGCAGGATAATGAGTCCCTATCAGGATAAGAGCTCGGCTAAGGTTTTTGATTTTTGGGATGTCAATAGCCCTATTCTAAAAAGCCAGTTTTGGAATCGAAGAAACGTTTATAACCGCATGGGCATCAAATGGACACCCAGTCATGTTAGAAGGAAAAACTAAACATCACGCCGGGTGGTGCATTTGCACTACCCGGCAACGGTTAACACAACATGTAAAAATTCGCCGGTAGCTGGCTGTTACTACATGTTGTTTTTTTTGCTTGTTTTAGATTTGGCATTGAGGACTCCAAAAAATTTTTATTATAAGTGTCTAAAACTGACTACTTCTTGGTATAACCCAGATAGAAAGAAAAAAATGAGGAGGGATTAAAATGTTTGATGTCGGCAAGTGGTCAAGAGCAATGAGAAATGAGCAGGAAGGTTTCACCCTGGTGGAACTGATGGTCGTTGTAGTAATTATTGGCATACTGGTGGCTATTGCTATTCCGACTTTTGGAGGCATTCAGGAGA
>CAZXDQ010000332.1:0-2588 GCA_964639405.1 uncultured Syntrophomonadaceae bacterium
GGAAAGGTATATGAGCAGAACCTCCTGTAGAACAAAAACCTGCTTATGGCTTAACCAAAGCAGGTCTCTACAATTAACTAACCCCTAACGCTAAATTAGGGGGCAGCCGAGCCGTCCTGGCAGGAACCCCTAATCCTGCTGTAGACCTCCTGGCTTTGCGTCCCCGGCTTTCACCGAGTTTGCCATTTATGTTGCCAATGGCTGTTGTTGTCGATTTATGATACTTCCATTATATATTCTAAATTCTCTAAAGTTATTTATTCGTGATCAGTAAAAAAACTCCTTCCGGATAAAGTAACATTTTTTTAAAATTCATCCGCTAATCCCCAAATAGTCGCCAATATTGGCTTGATCGGATTTTTCAGGACGAATTTTGCCGTAGCTAGAAGTAAAAATAGTAGTTATGCCGGGTCCGTGCCCGGCGCGCACGCAGTTACTATGAACCACCACTCCCACACTCACCGCATTCTTTTTGAAGCATCTGCCATAAGAATGATCAGAATCCTGAATGGCAACTACATCTCCAAACCTTAACTTGTCCAACCCCCAACTTTCTACTACTTCCCAATCAGCAGTAGTAAGATCATAGTCGCCGCTGTAACAACCAGGAGCGCCTAGTCCAGATCCCATTAGTTCGGGGGGAATTGTTGCCACCACTGGAACCTCCAAAGTATCGCCTCGAAGATTAAGGGGCATCTTCTCTAAAAGACGGGGATCTAAATTAAGTATTTTTACCTGAGGAGCTTCTTCGATCTGCAAGCCCTGCCCCCAGCTTTTTATCAGTACTTTATCTTCTAAGGAGAGTTTTTCTAAAACTTCCTGCCGAAAGTGGAGTAATAAATGTTCTATGCCTCCATGTTTACCAGTTACTGTTCCTTCTTCGTCTTTGGCATCCCCACTAATTATCCGGGCTTGGTTACCTAAACAAGATAATATGTTCAATCCAGCGTTTTCCGCCGCTTTATTTTCACCCACAACTTTAACACTTACGCCGGGTTCGATATGATCACCCATCCAGCCAGCCACCGGATCACCTATCTTGACGTTGTAAGTAATGCCCCCGGTTCCCGGGAAAACTACCGGTTGTCCATCATGCTGAATTATATAATGCTCTTTTTTTTGAGGGGGTGATACTTGTCCCTGGACCGATAACATGACCAATTTATGAGTATTAGTTTTCAAAAGTTACCCTCCTATTTTGTTCTTCTACTATTGCTGCAATTTGCTCATTATCGACATAGTCTGTTCCATGGCAGAATCATACTCTTTGCCTTTAGAAACATCTTTAATTTCCTCTATGTGGGCAACAATGTCTTCCAGGCTCACTCCTGAAGAAACATCAAAGACTACCCCTTCACCTTCCATTAAAGCTGCTCTACTAAAATACCCTCCCCCGGCAGTGAATATATTTCCACTGAGATTACACTGCTCTGAACACAACCAGGCCACCATAGGAGCTACGTGCTCCGGCTGAAACCGCTCTAATGCTTCAGGAGGCATAACTGTCGCAGTCAATCTGGTGCCAGCAGTGGGGATTATGGTATTAGCCAAAATATTGTATTTGGCCCCTTCTTGTTTTACTGTATTCATCAACCCCACTATACCCATCTTAGCTGCCGCGTAATTGCTTTGCCCAAAGTTCCCATACGCACCGGCAGTTGAAGAGGTTCCTACTATCCGTCCATAATTATTTTCCCTCATATAAGGAAGAGCAGCCTTGGTACAATAAAAAGTGCCATCTAAATGGACAGAAAGCACTTTCTCATAATCTTCTAATTCCTTTTTTAGCAAACTCTTATCTCGCAGAATACCAGCGTTATTTATAAGAATATCCAACTTTCCGAAATTATCCACAGCTGTTTTAATGATAGACTGGGCTCCTTCCCAATCGGAAACACTATCGTAATTAGCTACTGCCTCTCCGCCCTGGGCAGTTATCTCGTCAACTACCTGCTGGGCAGGGGCTACGTCGGCTCCACTCCCATCAGAAGCTCCTCCTAAATCATTTACCACTACCTTGGCTCCCTTAGAGGCAAGCAAGAGTGCATATTCCTTTCCCAGTCCCCCGCCTGCTCCAGTAATCACTGCCGCCCTTCCATCAAACCTTATTTCGTTCATATAATTCTCTCCTTCTCAATTTTAAAATAACTGTTCACTAAAAAATAATCATAATTTATTGGGCTTGTTTCCTAATCTACCCCCTTTCCTTTCCTTAAAATATTTTGCTTGGTAAATAAAGTTAAACACACCGGGCACCTGAAAATATCCAGGTCAATTTTTTTAGTAATTACATAAGTATCCTGATTACCGCAACAAGGGCATAATTTTTCGCCTCCTTCCTGCTGGTAACACATAACTTTCACCTCCCCCATCATCCAGGTAGCTTGATTAAATATTTCTACATAATGCTAAAAATTCCTACTATTAAAGTACAAAAAAGAATCCACTAGAAAGATTTTCCTCCTAGTAGCTCTGTACCCTTATCATTACCAATTTTTGTCATTATTCAATTTTCAATTTCCACTAAAAACAGGGGGGCGCCTGTTACAATTTGCGGACACCCCTTCTATGGCATCCACGGTAGCTCC
>CAZXDQ010000333.1:0-2582 GCA_964639405.1 uncultured Syntrophomonadaceae bacterium
CGTGGTCATTTCTGCTACCCTGGTTACGGCGGTAGACATGCTGCTGCAGATTTACTATCCCGGTTTGCGGGGAGATTTTGGCATATACCTGCCCCTATTGGCAGTTAACTGTGTGCTTTTTGCCCGGGCGGAAGCTTTTGCTTCCCGCCGCCCTATAGTCAGGTCCCTCTTTGACGGCCTGGGGATGGGCCTGGGCTTCACCATTGCCCTGGCGGTGCTGGCGGGAGTAAGGGAATTGTTGGGCACCGGGGCTATCCTGGGACTAGAAGTATTCGGCCCTCATTTTGAGCCTATTCGTATGCTGCGAGAAGCTTCGGGGGCCTTTATCGCCTTGGGGTTGCTCATGGCCCTGGTTAACACCCTTTACCGCAGGCACCATCTTTTGAATGCAGAATCGGAAATTGAAAGCGGGGAAGGAGGATCCTTATGGAACAGGTAATTTCTCTTCTCTTTGTGTATATACTTATAGAGAATTTTGTCTTGCAGCGTTTTTTTGGAGTGTGCCCCCTACTGGGGACCTCTCGCAGGATAGAGACTGCAGCGGGAATGGGCATGGCTACGATACTGCTTATGACTTTGGCCACCCTGGTTTCCTGGCTGGTTTACACCCAAGTTCTGCTGCCCCTGGGTCTTCACTACCTGCATCTTCTGATATTTATTATGATCATCGCAGTGCTGGGCAAAGGGGTAGAAGCGCTCTTTAAGAGTTACCTGCCTTATGTCCACCGGCAGGTGCGCAGTTTTTTGCCCCTGGTCACCCTTAACTGTGCGGTGTTGGCCGCAGTTCTGCTGGTGATAGATAATCAATTTACCCTGCTGGAAGCAGCAGTATTCGGCTTTGCCGCTTCGGTGGGCTTTTCCCTGGTGCTGCTGATCATGGCTGGAGTAAGGGAACGCCTGGAAGTTTCCCGGGTTCCCGTGGTGTTTCAGGGAGCAGCCATCACCCTCATCGTAGTCGGGGTCCTTTCCTTTGCCCTGACCACCGGGTTGGCCGGCATCTACTCCCTCTAAACCCCTATGCCCCAGGGAATAGTGCCACAGGGGTGACTGCCACAGGGGGGACGGGGTACCTGGTCCCTATTCTTTCCCCAAGTAAGGCATGCTTTGCCACCAGGTGGTGAGTGTGCCACAGGGGGGACGGGGTACCTGGTCCCTTTTTTTCTATTAGGAGAGAGGAGCGCAAGGAGGATAGGTAGAAGTCAAACCAGGGAAGATATTCCTTAGGTGGAAGGGAAGGAGTAGGCTTAGCTCTATCAGTTAGAGGGATAGTCCTCTAGTTATTATGAGAGGATTTATCCCTCTTTATTACTCTAGGTATTAAACCCTGTTTTTTGGCGGGAGGGTGCATTAGTGTTTCTTCTTGGCTTTGCAAGGCATGGATGCTGGAGAGTGAAAAGGAGCATGAAGAGATTAATCTCCTGTTAGTCCCCTGTTAAGCAGCTTCTTTTTGCAATATGGCGAGGGGACGAAATGGGATTTCCTGCCTTTTAAGTTCTCGGGAGACCATGGTAAAGATAATGATAAAAGCCAGCAGATCGCTTACTGGGCGGGCCACCCATACTCCTATTAACCCGGAATAGTTGGAGAAAATGATCACCAGGGGGATAAGCAGCATAACTTCTCGCAGTAGTGACAAAATCAGGGAGGGCACCGCTTTGCCGATAGCCTGGAAGAAGATAGTAGAAACGATCTGAATGCCCAAAAGTGGAAACATGAGCAGCATTATGCGGAGGGAATACTCTCCCATACTCAAGAGCTCGGGTTCGGAAGTGAACAAGTTTAAAAAAGTGCTGGGGGATAAATAAATTGTCAGAGTCAGCAAAGATATGAATAAGGTGCTGATGGTGAAGCCTTTTACCATAGCTTCTCTGATACGTTCACTTTGCTGAGCTCCGTAGTTATAGCCAATAATGGGTAGCAACCCTTGGGAAAACCCTACTACCGGCATAACTATAAGCATTTGGAGCCGGAAAAATAATCCCATGGCAGCCACAGGAATATGCCCAAAGCCGGCCAGCACCATATTGATTATGGTAAGAGAGAGGTTTTTGGAGAGCAGCCTCAGCATGCTGGGAAATCCAATCTTGTAGATATCTTTAATGATTTTCCCCTCTAAAATCATATTCTGGAAATAAAGTTTGACGTTGCTTTTGCCGCTCAAGAAATGGAATAAAAGGATGGAAGCTCCTGCCCCTTTTGCTAATACAGTGGCTACGGCAGCTCCCTTCACTTCCATGTTCAGCCAAAAAATAAAGATTGGATCCAGGGCAATATTTAGCAGGGACGAACTCACCATAACCTTCATGGAAAAAAGAGGACTTCCTTCCCCCCGGGCCACACTATTCAGGCTCATAATTAAAAAGAAAATCACTGCCCAGTTAGTGATCACAGCAGTGTATTCTACGGTGTAGCCCAGGATTTCAGGGCTGGCGCCAAAGATGACCAGCAGGGGGCGCAGATAAAAAAGGCTCAGCAGCGCTACCACCACTCCGAAAAGTAAAGCCAGGCTGAGGACCTGTCCTATCGCTTTTTCTGCTGTTTGGTTATCCCCTGATCCTAAGGAACGGGAGATGAGGGAAGCA
>CAZXDQ010000334.1:0-2576 GCA_964639405.1 uncultured Syntrophomonadaceae bacterium
CTGGCCTACCTTCATCGGGTGTGCCGAGGACAACGGCAATGAGCCGCATCCCATTTTGTTCGCTGGTCCCGACAAAATTATACCCTGCCTCTCGTGTACGACCTGTTTTTAAACCGTCTGTCCCTTCATAGGAAAAAGGGGTATTTCTTTCAGGGAGCATTTTATTCCTGTTTTCTTGTGGCCAGTCAATATTAAATTGAAACTCGGGAATACTTTCTAATTCTAGAATTTTAGGCGTATGGTTTATAGCGTACTGGGATAACCGAGCTGTGTCCCGAGCACTCATGTATTGATCTGGGTGATCTAAACCGATAGGGTCTGAAAAATGGGTGTTTTCTAACCCAATGTCTTGGGCCTTTTGGTTCATTTCCCTGACAAAACCATCGACACTTCCATGCATGTGCTCTGCTAACACAATAGAGCCATCGTTAGCTGACACCACGGCAATCCCAGTCAACAAGTCCATGATGGAAACCCGTTGGTTTTCTTCTAAAAACATTCGGCTTCCGCCCTCACCCATTTCCCGGGCCTTAGTGCTGGTTAAAGCCTCTTCATCGGCCTGGATTCTTCCTTCCTCGAGTGCTTCTAATCCTAGAATCAGGGTCATAATCTTAGTGAGACTGGCCGGTGGCAGTGCTTCATCCCCATTGTATTCATAAAGGACTCTACCTGTTTCTGCTTCCATTAAAAAAACAGCTTCCGCATCAAAATCAAATGTCTGTGCTTGTTCACTTGAAGCCATCGGTGCAACCATTATGTGAGCTATAAAAGCAACAATCATCATAATGGTTAGGTTTTTAATTTTCATATGTCTGACCCCCAATTATAAAGTAACAAAGTATGACCTTGATAGAAATAAATTCTATTACGGGAAGGAGAACCGGATGCAAAAAGCGTATTACTCAAATAGTACATATATTATTGTAGACGGTAGTTGATTGTTTAGCAAGATCATTTTATTCCTTTTAAGTATATTATTTTAAATATTGTGTGACATCATACATGGCTACCGTACAAGGAGTTGAAAAGATATGAAGTCCTATCGAGAACGAATAGAAATCATGGAGGAAAGGGTTCTATCTTCGGAAGCGGCCTTATCCTCAAAAACTAAAGGGCGGCAGAGAAGAGAATCCCAGTGCCATATTAGAACGGATTATCAACGGGATAGGGATCGTATATTGCACAGCAAAGCTTTTCGGCGTTTGAAGCATAAAACTCAAGTATTTATATCGCCAGAAGGTGATCATTATCGAACGAGATTGACCCACACCTTAGAAGTGTCACAAATAGCTAGAACAGTTGCCAAAGCATTATTTTTAAATGAAGATCTAGCTGAGGCGATGGCTTTAGGACATGACTTAGGGCATACACCTTTTGGTCATGCTGGGGAGGATGTATTAGATCTTATCAGGGAAGACGGGTTTAGACATAACGAACAAAGCCTCAGAGTAGTAGACATATTGGAAGCCACCGGAGGTTTAAACTTAACTTATGAAACGCGAGATGGAATCCTCAAACATACGGGAGATGGTATACCAGACACCTGGGAAGGGAAAATTGTCAAGTTATGCGATCGGGTTGCTTATGTGAATCATGATATCGATGATGCCCTTCGGGGTGGGATTATTGATCCAAATGATATTCCAGAAGAATCCGCTCGTGTTTTAGGTGACACCTCTAAGGCAAGGATCGACACTTTGGTCACAGACCTTGTTCAAACAAGTGCTGTTCAACAAGACATTGTTATGAGTTCACCGATTTCTCATGCATTTGATTCTTTAAGAGACTTTTTGTTCGAAAGAGTTTATATAGGTTCTAAAGCAAAAGTAGAAGAAGAAAAAGCTAAGTATATCATTGAGGCCATCTATAAGTACTTTATGAGCACACCAGAAAAACTGCCGCAAGGCATGAAGGCCCTTTTAGAGAATGATACACGAGAGCGTGTGGTTTGTGATTATGTGGCGGGTATGACGGATAGGTATATCTTGGACCTTTACCGAGACTTATTTTTACCAAAGCCATGGCGGTTCAAGCAAGAAGAATAAGTATGAACTCGATAATTATTACAATTTCTTAGGAAGGATATTTTAATATTGTGTCGAACTCTATAGAGGAAATTATAATCTAGGCAAGTTATGTCGTTTTTGTGGATCATTTTTTTCTTTTTGGAAGGATTAATTATATTACTGGAGAATACTTAATATCTAATAGAAGTTATCTTCCCTTGAAGGCTATTTATTAGAGACCATTTATTGGTAGTAGGTTTTAATAAAAAGGGTTGTGTGACTATTAAAGAGAGGGCGTTTTAATATGTCTAAACAAATACCCCAGGAAACCATTGAGCGTATTAGATTAGAATCTGACCTGGTTGATACGGTGTCCCAGTACGTGAAATTACAAAAAGTTGGTAAAAGATATAGGGGGCTTTGCCCATTTCACAATGAGAAAACGCCTTCTTTTTATATTTCCCCTGAAGAACAGCTATTTCACTGTTTCGGTTGTGGAGCAGGGGGGAATATATTTCATTTTTTAATGGAAATAGAACAGCTAAATTTTGTTGAAGTCTGCGAAAAACT
>CAZXDQ010000335.1:0-2570 GCA_964639405.1 uncultured Syntrophomonadaceae bacterium
AATTCCGGTATTTTCATGGGAAGATCCGCCACCTTAACTCCGCTCTCCTCCAAAGTATCCACTTTACTCTCGACACTTCCTTTGCCTCGCTCGATAATAGCCCCGGCATGCCCCATACGTTTACCTTCCGGAGCGCTTTTACCTGCAACATAAGCTACTACCGGGATAGAAAGGTTATCTCTAATATATGCTGCCGCATCTTCTTCGGCGCTCCCGCCAATCTCTCCTACCAGCACCGCTGCCCGGGTTTGGGGATCCTGTTCGAACTTCTGCAGCACATCGGTGAAATGCAATCCCACTATCCGATCGCCCCCCAAACCAACCACAGTAGAGGTTCCCAATCCCACTCCTTGTAGCTGGGCAACAATTTCATAGCAAAGGGTACCACTGCGAGAAACTACCCCCACCGGTCCAGGAGTGAAAAAGCGATTGGGCATAATGCCAAGCTTGGATTTTCCGGAAGAAACCACTCCAAAAGTATTTGGCCCCACCACTACAGCTCCGCGATAGCGGGCTACTGCCATTATCTCCATTGCATCCACCAAGGGTATGTGCTCCGGTATCAGAGCCAAAATTTTTATGCCCGCTTCTAATGCTTCCAGAGCAGCGTCCTTGGCAAAGGGAGCCGGGGTAAAAAGGACGCTCGCATCAGCAGCATGCTCTTGAACAGCGGTATAAACAGTGTTATAAACAGGGCAGCCGTGAATTACTTCACCTTTTTTACCGGGCGTTACTCCTGCTACTATAGAAGTTCCATACTCCAGCATCTGGCCAGTATGAAATGAACCTTGGTTTCCAGTAATGCCCTGCACAATAACTCTGGTATTTTCATCTACATAGACAGACATATTATCGGCCTCCCTCCCAAGAATCGGAAGCTTCTACCGCTCGACGAACTGCTTCCTCCATAGAAGTAAACACTTCAATCCCATCTTCCTCTAAAATGCGTCTACCTTCTTCTTCATTGGTTCCTACCAATCGAAAGAAGAAAGGAATAGAGACACCTTGTTGTTCCCTGACATTCACAAAAGCCCTGGCTACCACATCACACCTGGTTATTCCACCAAATATATTTATCAAAATAACCTGGGGATTGGTTCCCAGCAAAAGCTCCAAGGCTCCAGAAGTCTTTTCTTCTCCTGCTCCTCCTCCAAAATCCAAAAAGTTTGCTGGTGTGCCTCCATAATGTTGTACCAAGTCCAAAGTAGCCATAGTAATTCCAGCGCCATTAGCCATAACTGCAATATCACCACCTAAATCCACATAAGCCAACCCCATTTGAGCAGCTTTTTTCTCTAAAGCCGTCTTTTCTTCCACCCTAGGTAATTCCTTCTGCCTGTAAAGAGCATCATCATCAATCACTACCTTGGAATCCAACGCAATTAGCTCTTCCTCGCAGAGACCTAGCGGATTAATCTCCACCAATTCAGCATCTTTTTCTTTAAACAACCGATAAACCCGTCCCAGCAGAACGGTTAGAGATTTTACTGTTTTTCCCTTTATGCCCAATTGTTGACATATTTCCCGGGCAATAAAAGGATGATACCCCAGGAGTATATCCAAAGGCCATTTAACAATGCGATGATCAGGCACTTCCTCTATATCCATACCTCCATCAAGAGAAGCCAATATCACTGGTCTCCTGGCTTCCCCTTCCACCGTTATGGCCAGATAGAGTTCTCTATCTAAGGGAAGTTTTTCTTCTATGAGCAAGGTTTCTACCTTTTCGCCCCCAACTTCCATGCCTAGCAGACGAGAAGCCTCTTTAACCGCTTCCTGGGGGTCATCTACAAAAGCAATTGCTCCCGCTTTACCGCGTTTTCCAGTAAGCACCTGAGATTTTATCACTCCTCCACCCATATCACGTACCGCATTGCCAGCTTCTTCTGCAGCATTAACCACCCGGTTTCTGGGAACCGGAATGTGATAATCGTTGAATAATTTTTTGCCCATATACTCATACAAGTTCATCCTTTTTCCGTCCTCCTTTTAACTAATGAATCACCTTACTTACCAGCATTCCGCTAAACAATATTTACACTTTCCTAATGGTGGTCAGGGAAATTTTCAATACCCGATCCATTTCTTCCTTCCAGGTAATCTTTAAAGCGAGCCGGGGCAAAACCTAACTTGATATCTTCCTTTTTCCAGGGGTGTAATATCGAGAAAACGTGAAGTTGATTAAAATAATCTGTTGATAAACAGCAATAGGTGTTCCAGATTATCTACCTTGATGCTTGTTGCCACTCCTTTATTTCCACCTTTAATTTTTCTTTATATCCTTTAAATGTTTTTCTCCTTTCAGCCAAAGGAAATCCTCTAAATCTGGATCGCAAAAGGTTTAATGTTATTTACGCTGGGATAATCTCTTTTCCTCTAATCTCTAAGACAAATCTCAAGAAAGAAGATACTAGCACCTCCTCTTATTTAGTCCCCTACTTAAAAATATTCGTAAAAATTAGAAGAAATCCTGCCCAATAATTTTTTTATCTTCTTTTTATCTTCTAAGGAGATTTTATGTTATAATAAATAGCAATTAACCATTCTAAAATAAAAAAGTGAGGGAAAAT
>CAZXDQ010000336.1:0-2562 GCA_964639405.1 uncultured Syntrophomonadaceae bacterium
AAATTCCATATCAGTTAGAAGTTCTTGAAAGGGGAGGCACCGATGCCGGAGCTATTCATGTAACCCGAGAAGGGGTGCCTTCCGGTGTCATTTCCATTCCTTGTAGGTATGTACATACTCCTTCTGAAATGGTGGATAAAAGAGATTTGGATTACTCGGTGGATCTGTTAGAAGCTATTTGTAATCACCCTTGGCAATAATCTTACATTGAATGTCTTTATGGAAAATAATTGCATTATATAAACGTATAGAAAAAACCGACCGGGGGAAATTGGGCATTTCCAAACCCGGTCTTTTTATTGCTTAGCTTTAGTATATCATTGGTTGATGGTAAATAAATCATACTCAATTAATTAACAACTTGAGCGGCTTTAAGGAGATGCATATAAGCATCAAAAGGCACCCCTATAAAGCACTACTCATTATTATTGTCTTTCATTTTGGCTTTCTCTTCATCCACTAGCACCCTTCTCAGTATTTTGCCTACCATAGACTTGGGCAGCTCTTCTCGAAACTCAATCTTTTTAGGCACTTTGTAAGGAGCCAGGTTTTCTTTACAAAAACTCACTATTTCATCTTCAGTTAACTCCTGGCCTTCTTTAGGAACCACATAAGCTTTAATGGTTTCTCCTCGGTATTCATCAGGGACGCCCGCCACCACCACTTCTTGAATTTTATCATAAGTGTACAGGACTTCTTCAATCTCCCTAGGAAAAATATTGTAACCTCCGGCTATTACCATGTCTTTCTTTCGATCGACAATGAAGAAAAATCCCTCTTCATCCATTTGAGCAATATCACCGGTATGCAGCCAGCCGTTAATCAAGGTCCCTTCCGTTTCTTCAGGGCGATTGTAATACCCCTGCATCACTTGGGGTCCTTTTACTGCTAATTCCCCGCTTTCCCCCACCGGAAGAGCATTGTCTGGATTTTCAATGTCGGCAACTTTAGCTACAGTATTGGGGAGGGGGATACCTATACTACCTTCTTTTCTCTTGCCAAATACCGGGTTGCAGTGAGTAACGGGGGAAGATTCAGTAAGACCGTATCCTTCTACCAACCGGGCTCCCGATAATTTTTCAAATTGGGTCTGGACTTCCAAGGGGAGAGGAGCTGCTCCACTAATACAAGCTTTTATCGAACTCAAATCGTGTTTGTGTATTTCTGGAGAATTGATGAGCGCTACATAAAGAGTTGGAACTCCTGGAAATAATGTAGGCCTGGTTTTATCAATCAAATCAAAAACCATTTTAGCATCAAAACGGGGAACCAGGATCAGAGTGCAGCCTTTAAGCAAAGAGAGGTTTTGGCATACAGTAAGACCGAAACTATGGAAAAAGGGAATAACAGAAAGAGTCCGTTCTTCCCCTTCTTTAATATCTGGCATCCAACTAGCAACCTGGATGGCATTAGACACCAAATTCTGGTGAGAAAGCATAGCGCCCTTGGAAACACCGGTAGTTCCTCCGGTATAAAGTAAACAAGCCAGGGAATTCATATCTACTTCTTTTGCCTGAGGAACAGTTTTAGGTTGACCGGAAATAAAATCCTTCAACCAAATGTCTTCGGGGGCAATTTTTACCCTATCCCCTTCCTTTTTCTCTTTAGCTAACGTATACATAATACGCATGAAATCAGGAAAATAATCCTTGATATTAGTGACCAGTACTTTCTTTAGCTTGGTTTTGTCCTTAATGTTATTAATCATGGGATAAAATCTGGACATGGTTAGTATTGCATCTGCCCCTGAATCATTTAGTTGATGTTCCATTTCTCTTTCTACGTAGAGGGGATTACAGGGTACCACCGTATAACCTGCTTGGATTGCACCATAAAAAGCAAAGACATACTGGGGTGTATTGGGAAGATGGATAGCCAGCTTAGAACCTTCAGGCAAATCTAGTTTCAACAAAGCGTGAGAAAATTGATTGATTAGCTCCTGCAACTCTCTAAAAGTAAAATCCTTGCCCATAAAATGAATAGCCTTGTTTTCTGGAAATCTGGCCACCGTATCATGAAATAAGTCAGGCAAAGTTTTTTCGGGTATCTCTACCTCTTGTGGAACCCCCTCTTCATAATTATTTACCCAGATTTTATTTTCTGGAGCAACTTCTTGGTTTTGAGTCATAAAAAATTACCTCCTTCATTTAGTTGAATAGTGTAATAATTAACTACCTTATATAATTCTTGGTTAATTCAAAAATTCCTCCCAAATCTTTTATTACCCAAGATTCTGAAATGAGGTTTTTTAACACTTTTTAAGTAAAGTGCTTGGGCTAGAGCAGTGTTTTGATTAATTAATTCAAATATGCTATACTGATTGCTGAATAATTGCGGGTTAAATATTAGCTAGCATAAATATTTTTATGGCATATCATTAAAAGGGAGGTCCTTTAAAGTTGAGTGTAAAAGGCGAGAATAAAAGTAGAGATGTCTCCTTAAAAAGGGCAGAAGAGCTAAAAAGCCGCATCGAAGATTACCTGGGAGCAAGAGAAAATATCCCCAGTGGTTTTGAAGATTGGGAGAGAATCAAGGAAAACCAGGAAAGAATAAGGGAATATT
>CAZXDQ010000337.1:0-2558 GCA_964639405.1 uncultured Syntrophomonadaceae bacterium
AGGGTTGGCCTTCCAGGGGTTCCGTTATCTTTTGGTAGCGGATAACCACGGAGGACCAAGGCATCAGATGGCGGTGGAAGCTGCCGCTAGAAGAGTGTGGAAAAAATACCGCTTCCATATGATTGATCCTTTCGGGTGGGAATACCGACAGATGGTATTGCGACAAGAAGGTATGTTGAATGAGACAGGTTTAGAACCAGGTTACTGCGGGGATGATGAAGATGCTCATGGAGGTAGCAATGAAACCTCTTTAATGTTAGCCTGTTGCCCCCAACGGGTAAGGAGCTGTTATCAAGAAATAGAGAGCTCCATTCCCCCTCCTCCTAACCCTATTTTGAAGAGATTAGCTTCAGCAGCAGGTTGGTTCTCGGAAGAATTGGAAAAAGAGTTGGTGCATTTGGCTTACTTGACCAGTTGGATTAAACATCCCCAGATGAAGCCGTACCTGGGTAAACCTGGTCATGCTTCTAAAGGAGCGGGTGAAGCTATGCTACAATATCGAGAGAAAACAGCAATGGAGTTTCTGCAACAAGCTTTTCAGGGGAAACCTCCAAATATACAACCTCTGCTGTGGAAACTCAGGCTATTTCAGTATTTGCCAGAATAAATACTGTAAGATAAAAAGATAAAAGTTAACTATCAGGGCGGGTTCCTACTTCCAGGTGAGGTACTGCGTTTAATTGTAGTGATGCTGATACGCCTTGCTGGTATAAAGGATAAGCAGCTGCTCCCAGCATGGCTGCATTGTCGGTGCATAAATTAGGAGGGGGACAATGGAAATCCACCGTCGGTGCAGCTTCGGCCAATTGGGATTTCATTTGGGCTCTCAATGCCGAGTTGGCTGCAACTCCTCCCGCCAGAAGCAAAGATGCCGGTTTCTTTTCCTTGACTGCTTTGATAGTCTGTTCTACCAACATATCTACTACTGCTTGTTGAAAAGAAGCAACCAGATCTTCCAGGGGTATATCAGCGCCAAGGTTTTCTTGCTGGTGCAGGAAATTTAAAACTGCAGTTTTAAGTCCGCTGAAACTGAAATCGAAGCCTCCTTGCTTCTTGAGAGAGGCCCTGGGTAATTTTATTCCTTGAGGATTTCCTTTTTGGGCTAACTTATCTATCACTGGCCCTCCCGGGTAACCCAAGTTGAGTTTCCTGGCTATTTTGTCGAAAGCTTCACCAGCAGCATCATCTCTAGTAGCACCCATTAAATGTAATTCTCCTTCTCTGGGAGAAAAAAGCAAGTCGGTGTGTCCTCCAGAAGTGATGAGTCCTACATAGGGATGTAATATTTTATTACCAGTTAAGTAATTAGCATATAAATGCCCTTCCAGGTGATTTACTGGAATCAAAGGCACCCCCCATACATAAGACAGGGCGTTGGCTGTGGACACTCCCACCAGCAGTGCCCCCACTAGTCCTGGACCGTAGGAAACGGCCAGGGCGCATATTTCCTTTGGTTCTATTTGCGCTTTTTGCAGAGCTTCGTCAATAATAGGGTTAATAACCTCTAAATGTTGCCGGGAAGCTATCTCGGGCACTACTCCTCCGTATTTCTGGTGGAGATTGGTTTGAGAAGAAACCAAGTTACTTAGGATCTGTGACCCATTTTTTACTACTGAAGCTGAGGTTTCATCGCAGGAAGTTTCTAAGGCAAGAATATTAATATCCAAAAGTGTTCCCTACCTTTGAGAAGTCTTTAAAAAACTCAGGGTTAAATATTTCTATGTAAGGAAGAACTGTTCAACAGGGAAGTTCCCATCAATAGGGCGTCTTCATTATGGTAGTATTGAGGACGGACTTTAATGATGGTAAAACTGTGTTTCTTGTATAATTGTTTGGCTATTTGATTACTGGGGCGTACTTCTAACGTCATACGAACAGCACCTCGAAACCGAGCACGGTATTTTAAGTGTTCAAGAAAAATACTTCCTAAGCCTTTTCTCCTGAAATCATCGCGCACTGCTAAGGTGGTTAGGTGTGCGCCCTCTTTCAAAAACCACAAACCACCGTAGGCCAAAATAATCTTACTGTTGAAGCTGTCGCTAACCACCAGGTATTCTGCTATATCGTTATAATTTAATTCCATTTCAAAGCCAATACGCTTCCAAGGAGTTAAAAAAGAGAGTTTTTCTATTTCCATAACCTGGTCCAGATCGGGGATGTTCATTGGGCGGACCCGTAAGTTCTCCAGCGAATTACTTAAAAATTCAGGAACAGCTTCCAGAGAGGATTGATCATAGCTACTCCAGTTTTTATTTGTCTGAGTAGAGTTAAAGTTTTTCTCCATGGATAACGCTCCCTCGTTTAGTATGAGCTAACCTTTTGATGGTTTAAGATTTTTGCTGCCTTTTTCTTTCAGCTTCTGATGCTCTGATGTATTGGGGTTTTAGTTCTAGATAAGAGGCTGTTATACCATTTACCCGCCGCATAACTTGTGCGCACCAACCAACAAGGGAAGCTTTTGGATAAGTAAGGGGATAAGGAAGTTCCCAGTAAAGCTCGGCTAAATTATCCCGCAGAATTTCTCGGTAAATTAAACTACCATCTCCTATGCACAAAAC
>CAZXDQ010000338.1:0-2527 GCA_964639405.1 uncultured Syntrophomonadaceae bacterium
TGGAAGTTATGTTATCAAAATAGAACGGTTTTTGCCATAATAAAATCTTTAACATACTTCATTGCTTTACCGGATTTATCCAGTGCTATCCAACAGCAATTACTTGAGGTAAATTTACGCATCTTTATACTCACTTTTTAACTCTTCAGGGTCGTAATTAAAAACAGAAACTCCGTATTCCCCTAATAACTCAACAAAGGTTCTTTTTGAGACACCTGCAACTTCAGAAGCTTCTCCAAGCGATAACCTACCTTGTTCATATAACCTGGAAGCTATTATAAATTTGACTTCTTTAACATCCATATCTACTGAATCAGGTAATTGGATAGATATAGTTTTCAAGGACTTTCCCCCCTTTTTAAAATATCTGTCTAACTGCATATAGTGTTTAAACAGAAGTTTCTATCGTACGAGGATCAGGCATGGTTAAAGAAATTCTACTTCCATCAGGATTAATTCTTTCCATAATGGTTTAGAAGGTATAAAAAGATAATTGAACGCTTTCTGTCGGATATACCTATTTTTATTTTTACATATACTTAATTATACCACAGCAGAAGTTAAGTAAAAAAACCCCTCTAGAGCAATCAAAGAAATAGATCAAGAAACAGATCAAAAGATGCTGACGTTGTAATAATCCGTATATTTTAAAAATGCTTGGGTAGAAAAGAAATACTATATTTTCCCATCATGCAATTCAAGTATCTTGAAGGTCACAGCGATAACATTTATATCTATTCCTTCCAAATTTTGAATTGTTCGGGAACCATCTGTATATTTTGTCTTGTCTTTTTTATGGACTTCCCCATGGTGTTTATAATACATTTATATTTATGAACAGGAACCATTCAACTGTTTCAGTTCCACCCCAAATGCCCAATATCAGGACCTTTTCGCACATGTTTTTATAATTATATCACAACCATAAAGAAAAGATGATATTGTTGATATTGTTAAAACCGATTTAATTTGACGGCTAATTTCCAATGAAATTTTACGGAAATGATATGCTGATTACTTTTTTTACAGTGTATCTCTTAATTGACATTATATGGATTAGACGCGGTTTTTATTTTTTCTTTATGAGCGCAAAGTCTTCTAAAACATGCTTTAAGTCATCATAAAAATCCACTGGTATTTTTTAAAAAAACTCAAGGCACAGGCTCCCTTTTGTATTGCTCCACTACTTTTACTCTTCTATAGGGTATCAAAACAGCGAGTGCAAAATCTACCCACGCCCCACATTTGCTGAAAAGCCCGCTCAATATCTTTTGTTTCGCTCTGGAGAGAATCAAAATGGCCCCGTGTCACCGCTCTTCTTACTTTTATGCTAAGCATCTACTTTTCTTTTTATTTTCCCGCAAATTATTAACAGTGAATTAACCAAACTTTAACTCTTCTTTAACTTTGCCTTAGCTCCGTTTTAACAATGATCAATTACAATAATAGCAACTTCACTCCAAGGAGGCGTTCTAAATGGATAAAGGAGTAGGGGCAAGGTTGTGTTTAGTAGCGGTTTTAGTAACTACAGTCTTATTTCTAGCGGGTTGTGGAGGTGCAGAGGGAGAAGAAAGAAGTTATATCGAAGCCCAGGGTTCTGACACCATGGTAAACATGGGGCAGAGTTTGGCGGAATACTATATGGATGAAGTAAATCCGGAAGCTACTATTTCCATTTCCGGCGGAGGTTCTGGCACAGGTATTGCAGCCATTATTAATGATGAGGTAGATATCGCTCAGAGCTCCCGCTCCATGACTGCAGAAGAAATCGAAGATGCTCAAAGCGGGGGAGTAGAAGTTTACGAGTTCATAGTAGGCCAAGACGGCATTGCTGTGACAGTTCATGAAAACAATCCTCTCGAAGAGCTTTCCATTCCCGAACTGAAGCAAATTTTCACCGGTGAAGTTAAAAATTGGAGCCAGTTTGGCTGGGAAGAAGGAGGCAAAATTTCCCTGTATTCCCGCCAATCGAGTTCTGGAACCTACGTTTTCTTTAATGAAGCAGTAATGGACGGAGAAGACTTCTACGAAGAGGCCCATTTTATGCCGGGCACTTCCGCTATAGCCGACGGCATTGAGGGAGATAAAAACGGTATAGGCTATGTAGGGGTAGGTTACGTGCGCGACGGGATTAAGGCCCTGGAACTATCTTTGGAAGAAGAAGGCACTTACGTGACACCTTTGGATGCGGAAAACATCAATACCGGCGAGTATCCCCTAGCCCGCCCTCTATTCTTCTATACCAACGGCGCGCCAGAAGGGGAACTGCTGGAGTACTTGAATTGGGTCCTGAGCGAAGAAGGTCAACAAGCTCTCGAGGAAGCAGGTTTCTACCAGATAACTCCTGAACAGGAGGAGATTAACCAGGATACTTTCCAGGAAGCTGGAGTTAACTCCAACTCCTGATTTTTAATGCCTGATCTGGAAGGATAAGATGTTTTATTGAAATTTTGCGGTAAATTTTTGACCAGCTTTAATGACTATAACTCTATTAAATTTCCCATGCGGCCTGGAAAGCTTCCACCCA
>CAZXDQ010000339.1:0-2515 GCA_964639405.1 uncultured Syntrophomonadaceae bacterium
CTGGTCTCCAAAACCATACTCATGTGCTCCCAAGGAAAAACCGACTACCACCAAGCTTAATATGTCCCGGAGTGCCACAGGGGGGACGGGGTACCTGGTCCCATTTGAAAAATATGAAAAAAACACCTGTTAATGGAATAGGTTTTTGAGTTGTACACTAAAGGAAAAGGGCATCAATGCTGCAGTGCTGCTCTTTAAAGGAAATGTTGGTTTTTGGTGTTTAGTGCATTTTGTATAAAAACTTCATAAGGGGCGTATATGGGATGAACTCAAAAGAAAGAGTTTTCACAGCTTTGTCTCATCGAGAACCAGATATGGTTCCTATCGACTTTTGGGCCACAGGAGAAGTAAAAGAAGGGTTAAAGAATTATTTTAAATTATCCACGGAAGAGGAACTTTTACAGAAGGTAGGTTGTGATTTTCGGGGTATTCCCTGCCCTTATCGAGAGCCAGCCCGAACCCCTGAAGGGTTTTTAGTGGATCACTGGGGGGTTAAAAGGAAGTTAGTCAGCTTTGGAGAAGGGCAATACCAGGGAACCTACTCGGAAGTGGTGGAATCTCCTTTGGAGTTTGCTACCACTTTACAGGAAATTGAAAATTATGATGGGTGGCCTTCTACGGAGTGGTTACAAGAGGTAGATTTTTCTTTTGATGAGGAAAAATATTCTGGATATGCTACAGTTTTGTCTCCTGATCGTTTGGATCGGACTGCCCAATTTAAACCAGCCATGTATTTGCGGGGAGTGCAAAAGCTTTTGATGGATATGGCTGCGAACCCGCCAATGGCTGAAGCGATTTTTGATCGAGTTGCTCAATATTATTTAGATTACAATGCAAAAGTTTTCCCCCACTTCCAGGACCAAGCTGACATATTTTTGATGGGTGACGATTTCGGTATGCAAAATCAACTTTTGATAAGTCCTTCTATGTGGCGCCGTTATTTCAAAGAAAACTTCAGAAGGTTTATTGAACAAGCCCATAGTCACGGCTTTAAAGTGATGCATCACACCTGTGGATCGGTCAGAGACTTGATTCCTGATTTTATTGAGTGCGGTCTGGATATTTTGCAATCAATACAACCTAATGCCAAAGGCATGGAATTGAAAGAGCTAAAGGAAGAATACGGAAACCACATAGCTTTTCATGGATCGGTTTGCATTCAGGAAGTTTTGCCTCATGGTAGTCCTCAAGACGTGCACTCCATGGTTAAAAGACAAATGGAGGTTGGAAAGCCTGGGGGAGGATTTATTATTTGTACTTCTCACAACATACAAGCAGATACCCCTATAGAGAATATTTTAGAATTGGTTGATGCTTATCACCAATACAGAAATTATTGATGGGGTGAAGTATGCTGGAAAATAAACCATTATGTTTTAATCTGTTTTGATTAATTAAAACCCCTAGTGGAATTTGATAAAAGCTATGGCGATCAGGTCAAATCCCTTGGTTTTTCTGGGAGTTTTGATGCACTAAAGCATGGTAAAGTTTGGTTTTGGAGGCAGCGGTATAGAGAGGGGAGATTTATAGTAGCAGGGAATCCTGTCAGCAATAATATTTTTCTGTTTATAGGCATTACCTCCCAAAAACCTTCAAAGAGGCTGCCCCAGGAACGGGAAAGATCCACTTGGGGGATTTGAAGCTGGGTATTTCCATGTTCATCGGTTACCCAAAAAGCTACCTGGTTAGTTTCATGGGCAGGCCTATCCCTACCTTCGTAATCTACCCAAATATGTGTAGGAGAAACTTTGGTTTGGTAAGGAATGTCCATATGCTCAAGCAGAGAAGCAAAAACTAGATATCGAGCCTTACAATCTCCCCTCCGGTTTTGTAATACTTCTTCCATAGAAGGAAAGTACCAGGGCATGTTATGGGTCTCCCAATCATAGGAATAGGGAATGGTCTTATAGATAAAGGGTTCTATCATATCTGGGGTAATATTTTCTTCATCAGCGTTGGCCAAATTTTCTTCATTCCATTCTTCCCAAAAAGAAGCGGCCAAAGATTCCACTTTTTCCGGTGCTAAGGGGGGGCGATTTAACCTGGAGATGCTGGTGAATAATTGCCAGGGTTGGGGGTACAAGACAAGAAAGCACCACAATAAAAGTAGCACTAATCGGAGAATTATGCTCTTGCAAAAGCATTGTTGCCTGGGAGAATTAAGGGGCCATCTTAAATTCACCACATTTCCCCCTTCTTTATTGAAAATGTTACATTTCTTGAAAAAATACTCATTTGTTATAATTATAATATAAAATACAAAAAGAAGCTTAATTATTTATTGCCCTAGGCTCTTTCATCCTGCACCATACGCACCAATATGTCGGTCTACAGCTTTTTTTGCGTTTTTATAAACTGCTGTGGGGAAAAGGAAAAGCCTGGATTTTACCGTTTGGGGAGTAGTTATTGTTCGTGATCAAATAATTTTACAAAAAAAATTGTGAAAAGAAAGGACTTTTTAATCATGTGTTGAAATATATTTGGAAGGAAATTAATTGCAGACAAGGTTGCTGCT
>CAZXDQ010000340.1:0-2515 GCA_964639405.1 uncultured Syntrophomonadaceae bacterium
AGAAACCGGGAAACCGTACTGCGTGAATATTTGCAGCACTTTTCCGGTTTGGTGGTATCTCTCTTCAGCAGGCTGGTAGGGATCGCTGTTCATGCCCATGTAAATAATTTGAGGCTCCATTTTTGATAATTCTAGGGATAATTGTTTCTCTATCCCCGGAAAAATTAAAATTTTGCGATTGTAGTTGGTTTCAGGGGAGTTAAAAATGTAACAATATTTACAATAATGAGCACAACCCAGGTAAGTATCCAGTTGATATTTAAAAGCATTCAGGTAGCAATTTCTTAGAATTTTATCCTCAACAGCAAATGGTTCGATTTTCATTATTATACCCCTTTATTACTATTATAGCCTGTCGGATACTTATTTTACATTCTGATTTAAATAAAAACCTTTTATTAATTTTCCCAATATTATATAATAAAAGCAAGTTTTATCCTCAAGGGGGAATGGGGTTGGGGTAGAACAGTTTTGGGCCTGGGGGATATTGGTAATTGTCCTGGCTTTGGTTGCCTCGGGACGCTTTCCCATGGAATTGGCCGCTTTGGGCGGACTCGTACTCCTGGGCATTGCCGGGACAGCCCCACCTGAAATTGTATTCTCTGGTTTCGGTCACCCCGCCCTGGCAACAATTATTGCTGTCTTCCTGGTCAGCCAGGGCATTGTAAGTTCCGGCCTGCTGCGCGGATTAGGACAGGCCTTGGCCAGTAGGATCCAGGGCATAAGAGGGCAGGTGCTCAGCATTGCCTCGGTCAGTGCGCTGCTTTCAGCCTTTATGAACAACGTAGGAGCTGTAGGTCTAATGCTTCCTACGGCTGTAAGGATGGCAGGACGCTGCAGCAGCAGCCCGGGTAGTTTTGGCTTGCCCCTGGCTATCTCCTCCATCTTGGGCGGCACCCTGACCCTGATTGGCAGCGCACCGAACATTATTATCGCTTCTTACATGCTTTCCGCCTCCGGAGAATCCTTTAAAATGTTTGACTTCGCCCCCCATGGCGCAGCCATGCTTTTAACCGCTCTTTTAGTGTGGTTGTTCTGCAAATTCTGCGGTATGGACCCGGGAGCAAAGGAATGCCCCGGAATTGGGCCTGGACACCAGCTGGAAGAAGGCGAAGGGCATTTGAACGAGGTAGTCGCCTTTGCCCCTCTGGCTACTCGGCAGCGGCAGGTTACCCTTTTAGCTGTTTTACTGGCCGTATTGTTAGTGAGCTTGGGGGCTCTTCATCCAGCCCTGGGTTTTGGGGGAGCCTCCCTGATTCTGCTTCTTAGTGGTGTCTTAAAGTTAACCGAAGCATACGAAAGTGTAGACTTAAAGATTGTTTTTTTTCTGGGGTCCATGCTGGGGATAGGTAAAATTTTGGAACATACCGGGGCCTTAGAGCTTTTGTCTTCTTTTTTAGGCAACTTTACCGCAAGCCTTTCTCCATTTTGGATGATAGTACTGCTGGTTTTTGTTTCCTCCGCCCTGTCCAATGCTATTAACAACGCGGCAGCTGCGGTTTTCATGGCTCCATTGGCAGCAGGGATAGCAGCAGGAAACACCCTGGATACAGCTGCAGCCCTGATGGCGGTGGCCGCCGGTTCCAACATGGCCCTCCTGCTTCCTACCCACCAGGCTTCCTTGATGGTGTTGAGCCGGGCTCCTTTTACCATGGTTTCCTTTATGCGAGCTGGGCTGATTTTAAGCCTATGTTGCGGCTTTACTGGAGCAGCGGCAATTACAGTGGTGTGGCAGTAGGTAGCAGCAACTGGTGTTAACTGCACTCATTTGGCTGCATGCGCTTGTTTTAAGCAATTCCTTTTTGAGGCAGAGTTTGTTTGGGTAGTTATATGAATGGTATTTAAGGTTAAAGTTTTCTCATTTATTCCAATAAGGAGGTCTTGTTGATGAAGATTGCTCAAATTTACACCCCAGGGGTTGCCCAATGCTCTTACGTGCTGGGTAGTGAAAAAAAATGCGTGGTGGTTGACCCTGTGCGCTACATCGATCCGTACCTAGCTCAGGCAAAATCTTTCGGTATGGAAATTGTAGCTATCCTGGAAACTCATCTTCATGCCGACTTTATCTCCGGGCACCTGGAGCTGGCTCACAAAACAGGGGCCCCCATTTATGCTCCTAGAGTAGCCAATGGTACCTTTGATCATCACCCCCTGAACGATGGCGAGGAATTTGAAGTGGAAAAACTGCGCTTTAAACTGTTGGAAACTCCCGGGCACACCCCAGACTGTGCCGTTTATGTAGTAACTGACCAGGATCGGGGCCATGGACCTTTGCTGGCCTTTACCGGTGACACTCTGCTGGTAGGTGACGTGGGCCGCCCCGACCTGTTTTCCAGCCGGGAGGAAGAACTGGCGGAAAAGCTTTTTGCCAGCCTTAACAGGCTGAAAGAACTTCCGGATCACGTGGAAATTTATCCGGCCCACGGCATGGGTTCCCTGTGCGGCCGGGCCCTATCCGCTAAGCTGTGGAGTACTATTGGCACTGAACGACTCTACAACTATGCTCTGCAGCACC
>CAZXDQ010000341.1:0-2505 GCA_964639405.1 uncultured Syntrophomonadaceae bacterium
CAGGCATGGACAAAACCCTCCTTTCCGGGTGTATTTAATAGAGAAAAACCCGAAGGGAGAGGACAAGAATCATTTACATGGGAATTAATTATAGTTTTCTTGCAAATTTATTTTATCACGAGATAGGGTTAAAAAGCTACCAACCGCTTTAAAAATATATTAAAACCATTTAAATCAATATGATGCAGCAAAATATTTGTTGTAGCACAAAAGAGCATATGCTATAATAAGTTAGCAATTAAGAGCTCATCTAGTATAATAATACAATAGGGTTGTCATTGATAAATTAAAAAAAGGGGGAATGGAAAGTGGGGGGTTATTGGAAGAAGGGGTTTGTTAATACGGGGTGCTTTTTGTTGGCGGGGTTGTTGTTATTGGCTGTAATTACTATATCACCAGAGGAGGTTTGGGCTGATGACACTAAAGGGAAGGATAATTCGGATGAGTTAGAAGATCAATCGGAGGAGCCAAAAGACGAAAATGATGCATTGGCGATTAAACATGATCGGGTAGTAACCTTGGGAGCTAATTTAAATCAAGAGCAGAGAAATCAGATGCTGGATCATTTTGGAGTAAAGAAAGAAGAGGTAAAAGTGCTGGAAGTCACTAATCCGGAAGAGTATGAGTATTTGGAAGGCATTGCCGGTAGGGAAGTTATAGGAACCAGGGCAATCTCTTCTGTTTACTTGGAACTCCAACCTTCAGAAGAAGGAATCAACATAGAAACTCACCACATAACCTGGGTTACCCCGGAAATGTATGCTGCTTCTATGGTAACTGCGGGGGTTAGTGATGTTAAAATTGTGGCTGCAGCTCCTTTCCCGGTGTCCGGAACTGCCGCATTGACGGGAGTGGTTAAAGCTTTTGAAGAAGCAACAGGCCGGGAACTGGAAGAAGAAAACAAGCAGGTGGCCCATGAAGAACTGCTGATTCTTAGTGAACTTGCGGAAGAGACTGAAGAATCGGGGCAAACTACCGAATTAGTACAAAAAGCCAAAGAGGAAATTTTGGAAAACCGACCCATGGAGTATGAGGAAATTAAGGATTTGGTTCGGAGGTTGGCTGAAGAAGCCGAGTTGGAATTAAGTGAGGAACAAATATCCCAGTTGGCCAGATTTTTGGAGAAGTTTAATGATTTGGATTTGGATTTGGAGCAGGTCCGGCGCCAGATTTCTGATTTTTTAGAAAACCCTGAAAACAGGAATTTTATCGCCAGGGTTTTGGAAATGATCAGTGACTTTATTGATGAGGTATTAGGGCGCCTCCAGAGGTGATGATATCATTTATTGCTCCTGGGCCCAATCTTTTTCAGAAAAGATTTCCATCTTTTTTGGGGGTAGTTTTTTTACAAAATCACTAAGATCTAGAACGATAACTGTCATATTATCAAAGCTCCCGGCTTCCAATGCTTTTTCTACGATATGTTCGGAAGCCTTTTGGGGGCTTTCCTTTTTGCGGGCCAGCATCAGGACCTCTTCTTGAGGCAAAACGTCCCAAATTCCGTCACAAGCAATTATCGCCCTTTGGTTTTCTTGGGCTAATAATCCTTCGCTTATCACCGGTTGGGGAGTGACCAGGGGTTTTAAGTATATGTCACCTAGCGTTCTGCTTAAGGCCAGGTCACCTTCTACCCGGGGGACGTCAAGCTGCACTACTTTTCCTCCCAAGGCCTCAATTCTTGCTTTTTCCGAGGGGAGGCTGGGCCGATGATCTGGAGTTAAAGCCTTGCTATTTGTTTCTGTTTCTATTATTGCTCGGGAATCTCCAACATTTGCCGCCCAAAATTTGTCACCTATGATATAAAAGGATACTGCCGCTGTGCCGCTAATAATGCCTTGCCGGACAATTTCTTCATCCGTGGCCAGATAAGCGTCTTTTATTAAATGGGCAACAGCAAGACGCTGGCTGGATGGTTTTTCTTTTTCCCGGAGGTAAAAATGCAAAAAATTATCCATTAGCAGAGAAGAAGCCGTTTGAGCTGCCCCAGGACCTAAATGTCCATCGAACACCTCCGCGCCAAAAAAGTGGAGTTCCGGCTTTTCCATTATTCGGTGCGCATCCTCCATTCTCCAGCGCCATCCTACATCAGAGAAAACCCCATAATTAATATTCAATATTACTCCCTCGCCTAAAAAATGATTGCCTGGAGTTTTTAAACCTCCTATGGGAGTATTATAACACTGCAACTTGAATAAATTAAGTTATGGGTTTGAATATCGGTGAATTAAGCTGTTGCTATTATTTATCATGGTAGTTATAATCAATGAACAGCACCACTATAAATTTAGTGTAGGGGTGAACTTAGTTGCGTCTAGCTAAGGTAGTAAGTTTACTTATAATAGTACTAGCAGGGGCTGGAATGCTACCAGGCTGCGGTGATGATGCAGAAACAGAAAACCAGAAGGAAGAGCCTGAAGAATTTATAGTGGAACCTTCAGCAGATCCAGAAAAAAAAGGTTTAGTGGAAGGTGGAGGAAGGTACCTCCAGGGAGAAAAAGCGGAACT
>CAZXDQ010000342.1:0-2501 GCA_964639405.1 uncultured Syntrophomonadaceae bacterium
AATGGCTTCACTTTGTGGATGACCTCGCTAGTTATTCCAGGTTTTGATCTGTTGAGTTTTTGGTGGGCAGTATTAAGCGCGCTGGTTTTAAGCATATTGAGCTTTATTTTCAGTTCCTTAATAAAGTAAAACCATCTTTATTCCCAGTAAGTCCATCCAGCAGCAATATACAAATCAAATGAAAAAGGGCTTAATACCAACTATAAACCAGAATTATCTGAATAGTAGTTCTGACTACATCTGGACATGCAAAAAATTGTAGAGAGGTGGTTCCATCTATGGCTAAAATACTGGTAGCCTATTTCAGTAAGACGGGAAACACCAGGAGTATGGCTGAAGCAGTAGGAGAGGGAGTTAAAAGAGCAGGAGGAGACGTTGAAGTAAAGGACTTGCAAGAGTTAGAAGATCCTACCGAGCTGGTAGATTATGACGGAATAGTAGTAGGTTCACCCACTTATTACGGAATTATGGCTGCCCCCGTAAAGGATTTTTTAGACAAAAGCATCAAGGTTCACGGAAAACTGGAAGGAAAAGTCGGTGGCGGCTTCGCCTCCTGCGGAATTGAAGGGGGAGGCTCAGAAAGTACTGTGCTCAGCATTCTCCAGGCCCTGCTAGTCCACGGGATGATAATCCCCGGCTTCAGCAAAATCGGACATTACGGTCCGGTGGCTACTGGAAAACCAGATGATAGGGCTCGGTCAGAGTGCAACCAATTGGGGGAAAGAGTGGCTAAACTGGCTGACCAACTAGGCTAGACTTATAGTAAACTGGGAAATCTACTAGTTATGTTATGCTATATTTATGCTAAGTATTTTGTTATTCCTACTCAGGCCGTTAAAAAGCGAAGATAGTCAAGTTGCTAATGAGCGACTGTCGAGGGTAACCTGGGAAGAGGTAAAGGCTAAGCCGTGCCTTTGCTTTCGAATTGCCACGGAACTTAGCCTACGAGTCCTGATAGAGAATTGATAGACTGAGTATTCACAGTATTTTTTACCTCCATTATGGTGCAAAGCAGTTTACAGAAAATTAAACAAATATCCAAGCAATCAAGTAAACCTGAAGTGGTTTTTACCAGTGGTGACCCCATCAAGGGGTCACAATTATTTGTATAGTATGATAGGTTTGTTAATTTCTTTCAATGAATCATTATTCCTCTATTTTCAAAAGTATTAACCTTTTTTACGGACATATTCCTAATAAAAGGAATATATGATATCTTATATTGAGGGGAAAGTACGTGAGAATTTTCACAAATTCGTCCCGGTAATTACTCTACTTTAAGAGGGAGTGGTTCACTTTGACCAATAACTTGCAACGCCGTGCGTGGATAGTGACTTTTGCTGCTTTAGGGGCTAACTTGGGAATAGGGGTACTTTATTCCTGGAGCATTATTGCCAGATACCTGCAAGATGATCTGGGGTGGAGTTCCCTCCAATCACAAATACCTTACATGATTGCCTGTGGCATGTTTGCCCTTATGATGGTACCGGGAGGTCGCGCCCAAGACAAACTTGGTCCTCGCTTGGTAATCACTTTTGGAGGGCTATGCGTAGGGCTAGGTTTTCTTCTCTCCTACTTTTGGTTAACCTTAACCGGGCTGGCAATTTCATTCGGGGTAATAGTTGGAACTGGCATCGGAGCAGTGTATTGTTCTACCACTCCCTCGGCGGTCAAATGGTTCGGACCGGAAAAAAGGGGGTTAGTAACGGGCATAGTAGTTAGCGGTTTTGGTGGAGCTCCCATTTTTGCTGCGCCTTTGGCAGAACTATTAATTGTCAACCAGGGCCTGGAAATGACCTTGCTCATCTTGGGAATCATTTTTTTAGCCGCAATTATTTTCTTCGCCCAGCTAATAAACGTCCCCCCTAAAAATTATCTACCGCCTGGCCCTTCTAATTCCAACTCTCTTAATACAACAAGCCATGACCAGCCGGTCAAAGTGGATTTTGAATGGAACGAGGTTCTGAAAGTTCCCCGCTTCTATATGTTGTGGATTATGTTCTGTTTTAGCTCTCTTGCGGGGTTAATGATGGTAGGTCACCTCTCCAGCATTTCGGTAGAACAAACTGGGGCATCTTTAGGTTTTTACCAGGTGGCCACCCTGGCCGTTTTCAACGCCCTGGGAAGAATCGGAGCCGGCTATACTCAAGACCGGTGGGGCAGGTTAACCACCATGTACCTAATATTCGCCTTACAGGCCATAAATTTTATTCTCTTTGATTACTACACTACGGTGCCCCTTATGTTAATAGGCACTATGATCTGCGGATATTGTTACGGGGCCCTGCTTTCAGTTTTCCCCGCCACCACGGCTCAACTCTTTGGAGTAAAAAATTTGGGAATAAACTACGGTATGCTGTTTACTGCCTGGGGCGTAGGAGGTGTAGCAGGTGGTTACCTTGGTGGCTTAGTACGGGACTTAACCGGAACTTATGCCGGGGCGTACCTTACCGCAGCCTCCCTGCTGCTGGTTTGCGTCGTTTTGACTTATTTCACTCGCA